>NZ_JAJMOZ010000069.1:0-307 GCF_020991525.1 Flavobacterium sp. EDS | reverse complement strand
CTTTACTAACGTCGTTACAGTTTCAGCTGCTCCTACTAAGTCTGTTAATTTGAACGTTTCCGTTTTTCCTTTCTCATCTTTATATGCTAAAGTATGGGCAACATCATCATAAACTAAACTCGTTAAGGTTTCTGAGGCTCCTACTAAATCTGTTAATTTAAATGTTTCCGTTTTTCCTTTCTCATCTTTATACGCTAAAGTATGGGCAACATCATCATAAACTAAACTCGTTACAGTTTCAGCTGCTCCTACTAGATCTGTTAATTTGAACGTTTCAGTCTTTCCTTTCTCATCTTTATAAGATAAG
>NZ_JAJMOZ010000068.1:0-309 GCF_020991525.1 Flavobacterium sp. EDS | reverse complement strand
GCTACTGATAATTGTGATGGAACAGTAACATATACTAAAGTAAGTGGAACTTTTGCCCAAGGCAACTGTATAAACTCTGGAACATATACTAATACCTGGACAGCTACTGATGTTTGTACTAATATATCAACTGTATTTACACAAGTAATTACTATTCAAGATACGACTGCACCAGCATGGACAACGGCTCCAACTGCGCTTGATGTTACTCTTGAATGTAGCGATACTGCTGGATTAACAACTGCACAAGCGAATGCTCCAGTTGCTACTGATAATTGTGCTGGAACGGTAACGTATACTAAAGTAAGT
>NZ_JAJMOZ010000067.1:0-313 GCF_020991525.1 Flavobacterium sp. EDS | reverse complement strand
ATAGCACCTTTATTAAGAGTAATGACAGCTCCTACTTGTGCAAATGTTTTAGGAAGTTTTAGTATTGATAATTATGATGCTAATTATACCTATACAGTAACTCCATTAATAGGTGTAACTCAAAACGGAGGTATAGTAACCGCACCGTCAGGGAGTTATACGGTTATAGCTACCTTGGGAAGTTGTTCATCGGGAAGTTCGAGTGATATTGTTATGACTAATGTTATTTGTGCAAATACAGAAACAGCCCCATCAATCAATGGAAATACCGGAGGAACTACAGCGACATTAGTATCGAATGATACGTTAAATG
>NZ_JAJMOZ010000066.1:0-316 GCF_020991525.1 Flavobacterium sp. EDS | reverse complement strand
ATTAAAAGGAGCAGATGGAAAATCATTTTCATTCTCTGATTTTACCCAAGAACAACTAGATGGCTTAAAAGGAGCAGATGGAAAATCATTTTCATTCTCTGATTTTACCCAAGAACAACTAGATGGCTTAAAAGGAGCAGATGGAAAGTCATTTTCATTCTCTGATTTCACACAAGAGCAACTGGACGGATTAAAAGGTGCAGATGGAAAAGCGTTTACGTTTGCAGACTTTACCCAAGAACAACTAGATGGCTTAAAAGGTGCAGATGGAAAAGCGTTTACGTTTGCAGACTTTACCCAAGAGCAATTGGATGGA
>NZ_JAJMOZ010000065.1:0-320 GCF_020991525.1 Flavobacterium sp. EDS | reverse complement strand
TATTAGTATCATAAATTTTCCAATCTCCTCTCTTTTCTATCTTATGATTCAAATGGTAAATATAGATATAAATGCCTACTTCTTTTAATTGCCCGTTTTCAAAATACTTCTCCCAAGTCCCTTTTTTCAAACCTCCTTCATAAGCACCAATTTTTTCAAATTTTCCGTTCTTATAATAATATTTCCAAATACCTTTTTTCTTATTTGATGAATAGTTTCCTTCTGATTCTAATTCGCCTGTCTCATAAAAATGTTTCCATGCATAATTTTTCACTTTCTTTCCAGAAATTATTTCTTCTATCCCAATAGCTTTAATGATT
>NZ_JAJMOZ010000064.1:0-334 GCF_020991525.1 Flavobacterium sp. EDS | reverse complement strand
TCCGTTTTATGAGACAGGACAAATTAAGAAAAATCCGTTAGGTCTTGAAGATATTGCTATCGTAAAAGATATTATCGAAAAAATAAAACCACATCAGGTATTTGCAGCAGGAGATTTAGCAGATCCGCATGGAACGCATGAGGTATGTTTGAATGCCATTTTTGCTGCAATGAAGGAACTAAAACCACAACCTTATATGGATGATTGCTGGTTATGGTTATACCGAGGTGCTTGGCACGAATGGGATATTCATGAAATAGACATGGCTGTACCATTAAGTCCATCTGAAGTATTATTAAAACGTCATGCTATTTTATATCACCAATCTCAAAAG
>NZ_JAJMOZ010000063.1:0-334 GCF_020991525.1 Flavobacterium sp. EDS | reverse complement strand
TTTTTGAGATTGGTGATACAAAATAGCATGACGTTTTAATAATACTTCAGATGGACTTAACGGTACAGCCATGTCTATTTCATGAATATCCCATTCGTGCCAAGCACCTCGGTATAACCATAGCCAGCAATCATCCATATAAGGTTGTGGTTTTAGTTCCTTCATTGCAGCAAAAATGGCATTCAAACATACTTCATGCGTTCCATGCGGATCTGCAAGATCTCCAGCTGCAAATACCTGATGTGGTTTTATTTTTTCGATAATGTCTTTTACAATAGCAATATCTTCAAGACCTAACGGATTTTTCTTAATTTGTCCTGTCTCATAAAACGGT
>NZ_JAJMOZ010000062.1:0-356 GCF_020991525.1 Flavobacterium sp. EDS | reverse complement strand
TTTGTATTTGGATAATAAAAAGTGTCTTTATCTTTTAGATATTTCTGCCAGCGTTCTTCTTCTTCCTTGCTGTCACTCCTTACCTTCTCTACATCTTCTTCTTTTATGTAACTTCCTGAACTACTTCCATCAGGAGTATTATTTAAAAACGGACCTCTTATCCAAAAAATTTGATTGCCAAGAATAGTTCCAAATTCGACCTTACCCATTCCTGATATAATCTTTAAATATTCGTAGCTGTATTCTTCCCAGTTAAAAATATGTATTTTGTTGTCTTCTCGAGTCCATTCACCTGAATGACTGCGTTCTACAGTATCTTTTTTGTAATAATGAAAAAAAGTCCCATCTGCTTTAAA
>NZ_JAJMOZ010000061.1:0-361 GCF_020991525.1 Flavobacterium sp. EDS | reverse complement strand
TAGTTGTAACAATAAGTGTTACCGATCCAGCTAAACCAACAACGAACGATGCTACCCAAGCTTTCTGTTTGGCAAATAGCCCAACAGTGGCGAGTCTTCAGGTAAATGAAACAGGAGTGGTTTGGTATAGTTCACTAGTAAGTGTAACCCCATTAGATCCAACCACAGCTTTGGCTAATGGAGAATACTATGGAGCAATCCTAGATCCAGCAACTGGTTGTGTAAGTTCAGTAAGATTAGTAGTAACCGTAACAGTAACAGATCCAGCTAAACCGACAACGAACGATGATACTCAAGATTTCTGTTTGGCAAATAGCCCAACAGTGGCGAGTCTTCAGGTAAACGAGACAGGAGTGGTTTG
>NZ_JAJMOZ010000060.1:0-380 GCF_020991525.1 Flavobacterium sp. EDS | reverse complement strand
GAAAAAGAGAAATATACGACAAAGGAACAAAACGTAACTATCTTAAAAGAAAACGGCAGAACCCAGCTGTCTATTGCACTTGAAAAATCAGAATGCGTGGTAACAATTGGAGATGACCTAGGTAAATGTTTTGGTATAAAAATGATTTATTTCGATTTGGATAAGTCTAACATCCGCAGAGAAGCAGCCTTAGATTTAGAGAAAATTTTAGATGTTTTAAAAGAACATCCAACTATGAAATTAGACATTCGTTCGCATACTGATAGTCGTCAAACTCATAAATACAATGAAGCTTTATCCGACAGAAGAGCAAAATCAACCATAAAATGGCTTGTTCAAAATGGTATTTCTTCAAGCAGATTAACCGGTAAAGGTTATGG
>NZ_JAJMOZ010000006.1:0-261122 GCF_020991525.1 Flavobacterium sp. EDS | reverse complement strand
CAAAGGGCGCAGTCCCGATAGCTATCGGGATACGCAAAGAAGCTCCATGATGTTTGTCGAGCTACTTAATGTGATCCTTCCTTCGTCAGGATGACACGTTTGTGTTAGTTTGCTCGCAGATTTAGCGGATTGAGCAGATTTTAATTCTTTTTAATCCTTTAATCTGTGGCGTATTTTACCGAAAAGAGCGCTAAGGGTGACAAGTTTGTTTTAATCTGTGGAAAAAAAATACCATTAAGAAATCAAGTTTCATTAAGTATTGGACTTAAATTTTCTTAATCTCTTAATGGTAAAGTTTTATATATGATAGTAATACTTACTGGTATAATAAAAGTAATATTGAGTAAATACGCTATAAGGCTATGAAATTACAATGCTGATTTAACAGTTTTGATAATTCTGGCAGCAATTTTATATGGGTCACCGTTAGATGCAGGTCTTCTGTCTTCTAACCAACCTTTCCAACCTTTTTGTACTGTAATTAATGGAATTCTTATCGATGCACCTCTATCAGAAATTCCGAAAGAGAAATCATGAATAGAAGCCGTTTCATGTTTACCTGTTAAACGTAAATCGTTGTAAGCACCGTAAACAGCAATATGCTCAGCAGTTACAGGACGGAAAGCCTCACATATTTTTTCGTAAGTAGCTTGATCTCCACAAGTTCTTAAAACTTCATTAGAGAAATTAGCGTGCATACCAGAACCATTCCAATCTGTATCACCAAGAGGTTTAGGGTGGTATTCGATATAGTAACCATATTTTTCAGTCAATCGATCTAATAAGTATCTGGCAATCCAAATTTCGTCACCCGCTTTTTTAGCACCTTTAGCAAATAATTGGAATTCCCATTGTCCGCAAGCAACCTCTTGGTTGATACCTTCAAAGTTAAGACCAGCTGCGATACATAAATCTGCATGTTCTTCGACTAATTTTCTACCGTGAGTGTTTTTTCCACCTACAGAGCAGTAGTACATACCTTGTGGAGCAGGATAACCTCCAACAGGGAAACCTAATGGCAATAAAGTTTTAGTGTCCATGATGAAATACTCTTGTTCAAAACCAAACCAAAAATCATCATTGTCATCATCAATAGTAGCTCTACCGTTAGAAGGGTGTGGCGTTCCGTCAGCATACATAACCTCAGACATAACTAAGTATCCATTGATACGAGTTGGATCTGGGTAAATTGCAACAGGAACTAATAAGCAGTCTGAAGATCCGCCTTGCGCTTGTTTAGTTGATGATCCATCAAAAGACCAATTACCTAGTTCTTCTAATGTTCCTTTGAAATTTTCGTGTTCTTCAACTTTAGTTTTGCTTCTAAGATTCTGAGTTGGCTCATATCCATCTAACCAAACATACTCTAACTTTATTTTAGCCATAATAATATAAATTAATTTTTTTTGGATTTTTTTGTTGGGTCAAATATAAATTTATTTTTTTATTGCTAGAAAAATGGGGGTATTTTTTATTTATGGTATTGTTATTTTTCGCATAAGCTCATTTTTTGATTCCTAAATTTTTAAATAGTCAATTTTATGGGGGTATAAAAAATAATATCGCAATTATGGGCTGTTTTTTTTAAAATGAACGTTATCTAGTGGTTATTAAATTGTTTTAATAATGCTGAAAACAGAGGGGATTTGTTAAATTACTTCGAAAAGGAGGGGGTGTACTTTGAAATAGTTGCATAAAAGGTATTAGTAGGGGTGTAAAAGAGGGGATTTATTATTATATTTGCACTTTATTGTAAAATGTAAATTAATAATAATTTAAAATTTGTCAGCATGTCAACATTACGTTTCCAAGCTTTAAAAGAAGCTTCAACAAGAAAGCCTGTTCAGTTTGAAGAAACCGACAGAAAATCAACCATTTTTGGTTCTAATGTATTTAACGATAAAGCAATGAAGCAATATTTGACTTCGGATGCATTTAAAGGAGTACAGGGAGCGGTTCAGCATGGAACTAAGATAGATAGAAAATTGGCGGATTATATCGCAATGGGTATGAAAGAGTGGGCTCTTGCAAAAGGGGTTACACATTATACACATTGGTTTCAGCCATTAACAGGTACGACAGCAGAAAAGCATGATGCTTTTTTTGAGACATCATATGATGGAACAGATTCATTTGAGAAATTTGGAGGAGCACAATTGGTACAACAAGAGCCAGATGCTTCAAGTTTCCCTAATGGAGGAATAAGAAATACATTTGAAGCAAGAGGATATACAGCTTGGGATCCAACATCGCCAGCATTTATTTTTGGAACTACATTATGTATTCCTACCGTTTTTATTTCATATACAGGAGAAGCATTAGATAATAAGATACCTTTATTAAGAGCACTTTCTGCTATTGATGATGCTGCAACAGATGTTTGTAAATATTTTGATAAGAATGTAAAGAAAGTTACAGCGACTCTTGGATGGGAGCAAGAATATTTTCTTATAGATAAATCTCTTGCAGAATCTCGTCCTGATCTTATGATGACAGGAAGAACGTTGTTAGGACATACATCTGCTAAAGGACAACAATTAGACGATCATTATTTTGGATCAATTCCTACTCGTGCATTAGTTTATATGAGAGATTTGGAACAAGAATGTATGTTGTTAGGAATACCAGTTAAAACACGTCATAATGAGGTAGCGCCAAATCAGTTTGAGTTGGCACCAATTTTTGAAGAGACAAATTTAGCAGTAGATCATAACTGTTTATTAATGGATGTAATGCAAAAAGTAGCCGAGCGCCATCACTTTAAAGTATTATTTCATGAAAAACCATTTAAAGGAGTTAATGGTTCTGGTAAGCACAACAACTGGTCACTGGCAACAGATACTGGAGTAAACTTGTTAAGTCCAAGTAAAACTCCGATGAGTAATTTACAGTTTTTAACATTCTTTATTAATACGATTAAAGCGGTTAATGATTACGAAGAATTATTAAGAGCAGCAATTGCTACAGCAAGTAATGATCACCGATTGGGAGCTAATGAAGCACCACCTGCAATTATCTCAGTATTTATTGGAGAGCAATTAACTAAGGTTTTGGCAGAATTAGAAGGTGTAACAACTGGAAAATTATCACCAGAAGAAAAAACAGATTTAAAACTGAATGTAGTAGGTAAAATTCCAGATGTATTATTAGATAATACAGATAGAAACAGAACTTCGCCATTTGCCTTTACAGGAAATAAATTTGAGTTTAGAGCAGTGGGTTCAACAGCAAATTGTGCGAATTCAATGACTACTCTGAACGCTATTGTTGCGAAACAATTAAAAGACTTTAAAGTTGAGGTTGATGCTCTGATTGACCTAAAAGACATGAAGAAAGATGATGCTATCTTTAATGTTTTAAGAGAATATATTAAGGTTTCTAAAAAAATCCTTTTTGAAGGAGACGGATATAGCGAAGCTTGGGAAATTGAAGCTGCCAAAAGAGGTTTGAGTAATCATAAAACAACTCCTCAGGCATTAAAAGCAAGAGCATCTAAGCAAGCATTGGATTTATTCTCAGAATTGGGTATCATGAACCATGTAGAGGTAGAGGCACGTTACGAAATTGAATTGGAAGAGTACACTAAGAAAATTCAAATAGAAGGAAGAGTTTTAGGAGATATTTCAAAAAACCATGTTATTCCTACTGCCATTCGTTACCAAAATACATTAATAGAGAATGTAAAAGGATTAAAAGAAATTTTTGGAGATGATTTCCTTACTACAGCCAAAGAGCAAATTGTATTGATTAAACAAATTTCAGGACATATCGAAGGAATCAATTCTAAAGTAGAAGCGATGACTAACGAAAGAAAGAAAGCAAATCACCTTACAGATGCACAAGAAATGGCTGAGGCTTATTGCAATAATGTAAAACCTTATTTTGAGGATATACGTAATCATTGCGATAAATTAGAGCTACTTGTAGATAATGAAATTTGGACATTGACTAAATATAGAGAGCTATTATTTACTAAATAAGAGCTTAAAGCGCATTGTAAAAGGGTCCGGCATTTTGCTGGACCTTTTTTTGTATAATAAATTCCAAAATGCAGTTTAAATTCCATTTTTAAGAATGAAAATAGAATCTGAATATTGATTTAATGATTTAGTAATTTTTTTCTGATAGTACATTTAGATAAAATTAGCATTTCGTCGTTATTGTTTTGCACTTCATCGAAAAGACTGTTAACGTGTTGAAAAATAGATATTTGTATTTATTTCGTTAAAGGAAAGTTCTTTAAATTTGAATCGTAATTAAGAAATAAAGCCACTTCGTTTAATTTTATTTAACTTATTTACAATCACATTTTTTGAAGTGATTCCCCTTTACAAAACCTACATAATAATTTGTATTAATAACCAATTAAATATATTTATTATGAAAAAAGTAGTTTTAAGCATCTCCGCGATGCTATTTGTAGGTGCTGCAGCAATTGCGCAAGCCAATGTAAGTGATGTAAATCAAGTAGGTTGGATTAATGGAGCTTTGGTAGCTCAGGTAGGTTCTTCAAATGACTCACAAGTAACTCAATTTGGTTTAGCAAATTTAGCTTTTGTTGGTCAAACAGGAGATTCAAATGAATCGGATGTTGCTCAAGTTGGTATTTTTAACATAGGAGCAGTAAGTCAAAATGGTGATAGTAATAGTGCAACTATAGGACAATTAGGTCTTGGTAATATTGCATTAATAGATCAAATGGGTGATAATAATAGTGCATTAACAGCACAAGCAGGAGCTTTTAACTATGCATCAACTACTCAATCTGGAGATAATAACAATGCAACAACATTACAATTTTTCGTAGGTAACTCATCAACTATTGATCAAGATGGAGATGGTAATAATGCATTTGTAGTGCAATCATACTGGTTTAACTCTTCAGATATTTATCAATTAGGAGATGGTAATACAGCAATTACATCACAACTTGGATATGATAACATGTCAAGTGTTTACCAAAACGGTGTTGCTAATTATGCATTAACATTACAATTTGGAAACGACCATATGAGTACTATTTCTCAAACAGGTATTGCAAACGGAGCTATAGTTTTCCAATCTAACTAAGCTTTTACTCGAAGAAGTGAAATTTTGAATTTTACTTGTAATTCAGTTTATACCAGTTTTATGGTTTAAGACATAAAACTGGTATAAATTTTTAAAGAGATTTATTTTAAAACGATATTATCATGAAACCAATAGTGTATTTAATAGTATTTCTATTTACAAGTATTGCTTTCTCGCAGGATATTAATCCAGTTCTAAACTCGTATGTTATAAAAGCGTTGGAAGGAAATAATGCTTATAGAAATCAAAATGCCAATCTATTTGTTCAAAATAATAATATTGTAAATATTATGCAAATAGGGAATTACAATACTTCGGATGTAAGTATCATTAGTAATAATGCCAATGTAGTTCTTAATCAAATAGGGAATGAAAATTATATAAATATGTATAAGAAAGCACCAGAAATTAATCAATCGGTTGTTCAAACTGGAAATAATAATATGGTAAGCGATTTTTCTTTATACTCTAGTGGGGCTATAAATATGTCGATTATTCAAAACGGAAGTAATCTAAATGTTTTTAATAATGGATCAAATTCTATATCCGAAGGAATGAGAATTACTCAAACTGGAAATTCAGGTACTATTTATATTTTCAATCATTGAGGCTATGAAGCAGTATATCATAAATATTATTATAATTATAATGCTGTTGGTAATGCAAAATACATATGCGCAAGTGGTTTATACCGAAGTGAAAGCAAAAATTGAAATTGAAAAAATAGAAAATTTGTTAGCTATTACTGGAACTGTCGAAAATTTAAAATCAGAGTTTAAAAACATCTCTTATAAATTATCAGTTTTAAAAGTAAATAAATCTAATTCTAATCAATCCAACAATGCGCAAGATGGTAGAGTTACATTAGAACCAATTCAAAAAGTAAATCTTTCAAAAACACAGGTAAATTTTACCCAAGATGATGAAATAATAATCTTGTTATTGATTTATGACGATAATAATGCAGTAATAGGAAAAGATAAAGTAGTTTTTGGTGGAAAAGACGAAGCAAGAATTGCCATTCCAAAACCTATTGACGGATTAGAAATGAATGGTATCGTTTCAAACGATACCAAGACTAAGTTGGGTAATGATTTTTACGATTATTTTTATTCAGAATATTCGAAATTAAAAATCAAATCACATAAGATCGTTACAGTTCGAGAAGAATTAACCTTCGGAAGAACAACTAGGATAATGATAGATGTTGATGGAGAAATAATTGATGAATTTATTTCAAGACCAGATGAAGAGTTTTTAAAATACATGGCCGAATCGTCATCGGCTAAACTTTTTAAGTATTTTAAAAGTATCGAACGACAAAATAAGTTTATCTCTCAGTATTAAGTTGTGCATTTAATTAGTTGACTTTCGAATAGATTAATTAAATGTTTTTTGACCGTTATTTTTAACCCTAAAAATACCAAAATGAAGACAATAACTTTACTATTTTGTTTACTAGGAATTTGTTTTACTTCAGTTGCGCAAGATTTAGCATACAAACCTATCAATCCAGCTTTTGGTGGAGATACTTTTAACTACAATTGGTTGCTAAGTTCCGCGCAAGCGCAAAATGACTACAAAGAAGATAAAACTACAGGATTCGAACAAAAATCAGATTTACAACGTTTCAAAGAAAATCTCAATAATCAGTTACTTAACAAGCTATCAAATTCTTTATTTGAAGATCAGTTTGGTACTGGAACAGGCACTGGTATCGGTACTGGAACAGGCACAGGAGGAGGAATTAAACCGGGATCTTATGTCTTTGGAACGCTCTCTGTAGATGTTTACCCGTCTAATTTAGGACTAGTTGTAGATATCTTGGATATAGAAACTGGTGAGCAAACTCAGGTAATAGTTCCTGGAAATTAATAAGCTCACCTTCTTATCGCTTAGTAATAAGTTATACATTTTTTATCACTAATTAAGTTAATAAAAAATCACTTATGAATCAAAAATCACTTTTTGGAGTTCTAGTAGTTCTTTTATTCTCAGGTTGTGGTGCCTATTTTAATCAACCAGTTGGAGTACAAAAAGCTATTTATGGGGAGAATACACCAGTCACCTCGGCATTAACCAATATTCCTAAACCTAAAGAACAAATTGTTGTTGGGGTGTATAAATTTAAGGATCAAACAGGACAGTACAAAGCTATCGAACAAGGAAGCACATTTAGTACAGCAGTTACACAAGGAGCTACTTCTATTTTAATAAAAGCACTTGAGGACTCAAAATGGTTTATTCCAATTGAACGTGAAAACTTGGGAAATTTACTTAATGAAAGAAACATCATTAGATCTACAAGGCAAGAGTATTCTACTAAACCTAATGAAAAAGAAGCCCCATTAACGCCTCTTTTATTTGCAGGAGTTTTGCTTGAAGGAGGTATTATATCCTACGACACAAATATAATTACAGGAGGTTTTGGTGCTCGATATTTTGGAGCAGGAGCTTCTGTAAGATATAGACAAGATAGAGTTACTGTTTATCTAAGACTAGTTTCAACATCAAATGGTAAAATCTTAAATACCGTTTATGTTTCCAAAACGATTTTATCGCAAAGTGTCGATGCCAATTTATTTCGATATGTAAATCTAAACAGACTTCTGGAAGTCGAGACAGGTTTTACCCGAAATGAGCCGATACAATTAGCCGTTACCGAAGCTATCGAAAAAGCAGTTGAGGGACTCATTGTAGATGGAATTAAAGATAAACTTTGGGAAGTAGATGCGCCACAAGTTCAGGTAGATAATTTTGTTGCTGGCTATGATAATGAAAAAAGCGAAGCCGATTTAGCACAACTTTATGGAAGGAATCTCACCGAGAGAAGAGGACGATTTGGGATCGAACTAGCAGGTGGTGCAACATATATGCAAGGTGATTATCCTAATCCAGTTGCAAAACCAATGGCAAGAGGTGCAGTAAAATTCTTCTTTACCCCAACTTTTGATATTAGTGCGTCTACAAATGTTTTTAAACTAGGTAATAAAAACAAGTTAGATGTAGGATATGCGACACTAGATCTTAATCTAGAATTATCAATACTGCCTCACGATGTATTTACGCCTTTTATTTTTGGAGGAGCAGGTGTAGGATTTAATTCTAAGTATAAAAATATGCATACAAAAGTTCAATTTGGTGGAGGGCTAGAGTATCTGGTAACGAGCAATTTTGGTGTAAAAGTGTACGGAGAATACAATGTAAATTTTACAGATATGATAGATTATGTCGATAGTGGTGTCAGGGACGATTTTTATTGGCGGTTTGGTTTAGGGGTGACCTATTATTTCCCAAAGAACTATCATAAAAAAAAGAAAATGTGAGTTTTCTTAAGGATAATAAAAATATTTCATTCGAAAAATCAGATCGAATAAACTTGATAAAAGTCTAATAAATAAAATCTACAAATGAAAATAGGATTAAGAATTTTAGTGTGTTTTATTCTTTTGATTTCTTGTAGTGAAGAACAATTGAAGGATGGAGCAAGTGGAACTGTAAAAGGAAGAGTCGTCGAGTCGGGAACGTTTACGCCTGTAGAAAATGTACGCGTATCTTCAAGTCCTGCGACAAGTACAGTATTTACAGATAAAGACGGTTATTTTACTCTAGAGGGCGTGTTGGCTGGAGATTACTCCTTTCAGGCTCAAAAAGACGGCTATATTGCCAGATTTGAACCGGCAAAAGTTACTACCGATGCTACAGTACAAGTTATATTTGAATTAGAAATTTCTACTGCAAATAATAAACCGCCAGAAATTCCGGTGCTAACAGCTCCAGCTGATAATGCAAAAGATCAGGCGCTGAGTTTAAATTTAACATGGACAGCTACCGATAAAGAATCAGATGTTTTAACCTATACTGTTACTATAAAAAATGGAACGACAGATGAGGTTAAAACATATACAGATCTCAAAACAACAACTTTGGCAATAAAAGATTTAAGCTATAGTACAAAATACTATTGGCAAGTAGCAGTTTCTGATGGGATTAATAAACCAACCAATAGTGTAACCAATTCATTTACAACTTTAGCATTTCCAAATCCAAGGTTTTTGTATGTAAAAAAAGTAAATAACAATAACGTTATATATACTGCAGACGAAGCAGGAAACCAGTTACAATTAACATCTTCAAATGTTAATAGTTTTAGACCAAGAAAAAACTTAAGTGTAAATAAAATTGCGTACCTTAGCTCTGATGGTTCTCAAAATCAGATATATACAATGAATCCAGATGGCTCAGGAGTATTTAAAGTTACAAATTATGTACCTGTTGCAGGATTTAATATGGAGTTTGTAAATTATTGCTGGAATACGAATGGAAGTCAGATAATTTATCCAAATTTTGATAAATTATATCGTATAGATTCAGATGGAGGAGGACTTGTACAATTATTTCAAACGCCTAACGGAAAGTTCATATCCGAATGTGATTGGAGTAAAGATGGTAGCCAAATAGCACTAAAAGTCAATGATAGATCAGGATATAATGTAGAAATTTATGTAATAGATATGTCAGGAACAGTTTTATATACCGTACAAACAGGTTTAAGCGGAGCAGCAAGTGGATTGAATATTTCTGTAGATAATCAGAGAGTTATTTTTACAAGAGATGTTTCAGGTTTTGAGAATTCAACGTATCGAAGATTAGATTCAAGAATTTTTATGTACACCCGTTCAACCAATGCAGCAGTAGAGTTAACAACTCAAAAACAGAATGGTTTTAACGATTTAGATGTTAAATTTTCACCAAATGAAGCCGAAGTCATATTTGTAAATACCTCAAATGACGGAATATCAGCTCAAAACATACAAAAAGTAAGTGTCACTAATACAAGTGGTTCCACATCATCAAGAACCACCTTATTTCAAAACGCATCAATGCCCGAATGGAAATAATCGTGGTATGGATCTAGATTTCCAAACACTTTTTTTCTAAAAATCCGATGAGAGTCTCAAACTTATCGGATTTTTTTATGTTTCAGACAGCCATAAAACGCAACAATTAAAAAAACTGGTTATCTTTGCACCACATCAACAACACAAACTAATTTCATGAGTTCAGATTCTAGCAAAAGGTACGCACAAAGAGGAGTTTCGGCATCTAAAGAAGACGTACACAACGCCATAAAAAACATTGATAAAGGACTGTTTCCACAAGCATTTTGTAAAATTGTCCCAGACTATTTGACCCAAGACGAAGAATATTGTCTTATAATGCATGCCGATGGTGCAGGTACAAAATCATCTTTGGCCTATATGTATTGGAAAGAAACAGGCGATATATCTGTATGGAAAGGAATTGCACAGGATGCATTAATTATGAACATAGATGATTTACTATGTGTAGGAGCAACAGATAATATCTTGCTTTCATCAACAATCGGTAGAAATAAAAATCTAATTCCAGCCGAAGTAATTTCTGCAATCATTAATGGAACCGAAGAACTGATAAAAGAGTTAGATACTTTTGGAGTTACCATTCATTCAACAGGAGGAGAAACTGCCGATGTTGGAGATATCGTACGTACAATAATTGTAGATTCTACAGTAACAGCACGTATGAAACGTTCAAAAGTAGTAGACAATGCAAATATTAAAGCAGGTGATGTAATTGTAGGATTGGCTTCATTTGGTCAGTCAACATACGAGAAAAGCTATAATGGAGGAATGGGAAGTAACGGATTGACATCGGCACGTCATGATGTATTCGGTAAATACTTAGCAACCAAATATCCAGAAAGTTTTGATGCAGCAGTTCCCGAAGAATTAATTTATTCAGGACAAGTAAAATTGACCGATGCTGTCGAAAATAGCCCGATAGATGCAGGACAATTGGTACTTTCTCCAACAAGAACTTACGCACCAATTATCAAAAAAATATTAGATAAGTATACACCAGAAGAAATTCACGGAATGGTACATTGTAGTGGAGGAGCGCAGACAAAAATCCTTCATTTCGTACAGAATTTACACATCATAAAAGATAATTTATTTCCAGTTCCACCATTGTTTCAATTAATTCAGGAACAATCTAAAACAGATTGGAAAGAAATGTATCAAGTATTTAATTGTGGTCACCGAATGGAATTATACGTTCCTGAAGCGATTGCACAAGATATAATTGCGATTTCAAAATCATTCAATGTCGATGCACAAATCGTAGGAAGAGTAGAAGCAGCTGACGATAAAAAGCTGACAATTACTAGTGAATACGGTACATTCGAGTATTAATTTTTTTGAAGGTTCAAAGGCTCAAAGGTTCTGAGTTACAAAGGTTTTTATACTGGAGATTACAACAGAACCTTTTTATTAATAATTAGCTTTTTTAGGAGCTATCCCGATTGCTATCGGGACCCGCTATCCGCTATATCTTTTAGGGCGAACACCGCCCAAAAAGGATGTCGTTGCTATCGGGGCTAAAAATCACGTTATCATGTACGAATTACTTTTTTGGAAATACTCAGAAGGAATTTATTTAAACCATCACGAAGTCTATGAAGCACTTATCGAAGAGCAAGACGTTGAAGGTTTAGAGCAGCTTCCTGTTACTGTAATCCTAAACAGGATAGGTTCATTGTTCTCTAAATGGGAGAAAGTCGATGACAACAGTTGGAAAAACAAAGAAGGGAAAGGAGCTTTTCAGGTAATCACTACACCGCAAAGCATCAGGATAGATTGTTACGGAACTGAAGGAAAAGCAATGGATATTCTGGTCAATGCACTAGAAGAATTTAAATGTCCACTCTATGATCCGCAAGTTCCAGAACGGTATGACGATATGAATGAGTAATCAAAATTTTAAATAAATTACAAAGCTTATTTTTAACAAAATGGATTTCAATTTCTCTTCCAATATAGTACTTGAAGACGACTTAGTTTTACTGCGTCCTTTGCAAACAACTGACGTCGAAAATTTATTAGAGATTTCTCTTAACGAACCAGAAACTTGGGAGTATTCGTTAATTCGTGCCAACGGAAAAGAAAATCTAGAGAATTATATAGCTATTGCATTAAAAGCAAGAGATAATAAAATTGAATTTCCTTTTATAGTTTTTGATAAGAAATCAGGAAAATACGCAGGAAGTACACGCTTTTACGACATACAGCTTTCGTTCAAAACCCTACAATTAGGATATACTTGGTACGGTTCAGCATTTAGAGGAACAGGATTAAATAAGCATTGCAAATACTTATTGCTGCAATATACCTTCGAAACCATGGGAATGGAGCGAGTAGAATTCCGTGCAGACAATAATAACCAACGAAGTGTTGCAGCAATGAAAAGCATCGGCTGTAAAGTTGAAGGAGTTTTACGTAACCATATGCCAACCTTTGGCAGTGACGTACGTCGTGATACAATTATCTTGAGTATTGTACGTGAAGAATGGTTCGATGAGGTAAAAGAAAATCTAAGACAAAAGCTGTAAAATAAGTTGCTGGTGTGACTGTGGCAGAAAAATTAACCGCAAAGCACGCAAAGTTTTTTTTTCAATTTTGTCATTCTGAGCGGAGTCGAAGAATCATCGGGAGAAACCCCATAATCTGTGGCGAGAAAATTAACCGCAAAGCACACAAAGGAAATTACAGAAATCCGTTGCTAACCATCTTTTAATAATACATGCTGTTCTTTTCTAATTTTGGCAAGTAATTGATCGATATGCGTTTTTATTTTTTGAGGTAGTAAATTCCAGTTTTTGTCTTTTTTAAAACTTCTGCAATAGTCTAAGTCGCACTCTACAGCTCGTATAACATATTTTTTACCTTTGTAAACAGTTATGATTTTGATACGTCTGATATTATCATCATCTGTTTTGGTACCATAAACAATTACAGGGTCAACGTATCCATCGTTGTCTATATCTTGAGTACTGCAGTATTTTGTCCAAAACCAAATAGAAGTTTCTTCTACTTCTGCACTTTCAACTAAGTCGTTTATAGTCCATTTTATGATATAACCACCATGATCATTTAAGTAACAAACGGCTTCAATTTTGGTGTTTAATGTATCTTTAGATGAGACAACTTTTTGATTTTCATTTAAAGTTAGTTCATATACTCCACCTTTATCTTGATATTCATAAGCTCTAAAAACAGGAAATTTACCTCCATCTAAATCTCTTTCGGATATTTCATTTTCGCTCAGTATTTTGCTTTGCACGGTTTGTGAAAAACTATTTATAGAGTAAAAGAAAACCAATAATAAAATAAGTTTTTTCATAAGTTAAAATCCTTTTTTGACTACTCAAAGATATTCATTTTTAGTTTTATTTTTAAAAAAGTAAGTGATTACAGCATTACAAATACAGAATTAAATTTCATTGATAGAATTCGCAAAGTAATTTTTTAAAAACCAATATTTATTGTAATTTTCTAACCTGAAAGTTTATTAAATCGTTTTAGTAAAAATATTTCAAGACTATTAACTCACAACTATAAATCAAAAAAGACCTAATGAATATTGTAAATTACAAAAAACTTCTTCTCGGATTGTCAGTTTTAATGTTGGTTCCTTCCTATAAAGTAAATGCACAGGAAAAAACGAATAGACTTAAAGATTTAGTTCAATACGTAGATCCAATGATCGGGACTGCTAAGATGGGGCATACTTATCCAGGTGCTACAGTACCATTTGGGAGTGTGCAATTAAGCCCTGAAACCGATACGATCCCTTATGCAACTAATGGTAAGTATAATAAAGATGTTTATAAATATTGCGCAGGATATCAATACGAAGACAAAACGATAGTAGGATTTAGTCATACCCATTTTAGTGGAACAGGGCATTCTGATTTAGGCGATTTTTTAATTATGCCAACAACAGGGAAACTACAATTAAATCCAGGAACTGCAAGTCGTCCAGAAACAGGATATCGATCAGTATTCTCACATAAAACAGAAAAAGCTGAACCAGCATATTATAGCGTTCTTTTGGAAGACCATAACATCAAAGCTGAACTAACTGCAACTACAAGAGTTGGGATGCATCAATATACATTTCCAAAGTCAGATCAAGCACATATTATTTTAGATCTTACCGCAGGGATATATAACTATGATAAGAAGAATGTGTGGACTTTTGTTCGTGTTGAGAATGACACTTTAATTACAGGATATCGCCAAACAAATGGTTGGGCTAGAACTCGAACAGTATATTTTGCGATGTCTTTTAGTAAGCCTATTAAGGGATATGGACAGGCTACACCCGAAAAAAGTGTATATAAAGGCTTCTGGGGAAGATTTGATCAAACCAAAAACTTTCCAGAAATGGCAGGGGCAAACTTAAAATTATTTTTTGATTTTGATACAAATGAAAATGAAAAGATAAAAATAAAATTTGCTATTTCACCAGTCAGCACCCAAGGAGCATTGGCTAATATGAAAGCAGAAATTCCAGATTGGGATTTTGAAAGAGTTAAAAAAGAAAGTCAAGAAGTTTGGAACAAAGAACTGAATAAAATTCAGGTTCAAACAACCAAAAAGGAAGACATGGTTAATTTCTATACAGCAATGTATCATGCTTTCTTAGGTCCAACAGTATATATGGATACCGACGGGAAGTATAAAGGATTAGATGGTAATATTCATCAGGCAACTACATTCCAGAATTATACAAGTTTTTCATTGTGGGATACTTACAGAGCTCTGCATCCGTTATTTAATTTGGTTCAGCCAAAAAGGAATTCAGATATGATTAACTCCATGTTAGCGCATTATGACCAAAGTGTACATAAAATGTTGCCAATATGGTCACATTATGGAAATGAAAACTGGTGTATGATTGGGTATCATAGTGTTTCGGTAATTGCAGACGCCATAGTTAAAGGTAATACCAATTTTGATGTAGATAAAGCGCTTCTTGCCACTGTAAATACAGCAAAAGTTCCTTATTATGACGGATTAGAGTATTATATGAAAAAAGGATACGTTCCTGAAGATAAAAATGGTTCATCGGTATCTAAAACTTTAGAATATGCTTATGACGATTGGGCAATTGCGCAAGCTGCCAAAAAAATAGGGAAAGAAGATGTTTACAACGAGTTCTCTAAAAGAGCTCAAAACTATAAAAATGTCTATGATACTAAAACGGGTTTCATGAGACCTAAACTTGATGATGGAACATTCAAGAAAGAGTTTGATCCTTTAGATACACACGGACAAGGATTCATAGAAGGGAATTCTTGGAATTACAGTTTGTATGTTCCACAAGATCCAGCAGAAATGATAAAAATGATGAATGGAAAAGACGCTTTTACAAGAAGATTAGATTCTCTTTTCTCGATGCACTTACCAGATAAATATTTTGAAAATACAGAGGATATTACCAAAGAAGGAATAATTGGTAATTATGTGCATGGAAACGAGCCTTCACATCATGTGGTTTATTTATACAATTGGACAAATTCGCCATGGAAAGCGCAAGATAAAATCAGAATGATCCTTAAAAGAATGTATAAAAATGGCCCTGATGGATTAGGAGGAAACGATGATTTTGGACAAATGAGCGCTTGGTATATTTTTAGCAGTTTAGGATTTTATCCTGTTGCACCAGGATCAGAAGATTATAGTTTAGGAAGTCCGTTGGTTGCAAATGCTGTTTTTAATCTTGAAAACGGAAAGACATTTGAAGTTGCTACAGTAAATCAATCTGATAAAAATGTATTTGTTAGTAAAGTACTCTTAAACGGAAAATTGGTTACAAGCCCAGTTATAAAACACAGTGATATTGTAAACGGAGGAAAGATTACATTTTATATGAGCAGTAAACCAAATAAGAAAATATATCTTGAAAAGGTACTAAGGAACTAAGTTGCTAAGATTCAAAGATTCAAAGGTTCAAAGGTTCAAAGGCTCAAAGGTTCAAAGGTTTTGTAGATGGATTTAAAAAGTAATAATCATTTAAATTAATTCAATGTAGAGCGGGAGTTTTGCGTTGTAATCCTGCAAGGTCTTTTTTTTTGACCTTGTAGGTATTAAATTGATTAGATTAAGCTTTCGTTTTTTGACAACAGATTGACTTCATCTGTTCGGTATTATTCGAGTAGCAGTTTTTTTTGGGATAAAAAGCATTGAGTAAATACTTTATAAGCTCCAGCGGAGCGGTACCTACGTTTGTTTTCTAATTGCAGAATATGTCACCCCGATGGGACTCTTAAAAAAAAAACAATTAAAATTCCTAAGGAAATTTGAGCGTAGCACTTAATTTTTCTTAATCTCTTAATGGTTTATTTTTTATCTTTAATTTAATTGTAATTAAAAATAGAAACATAATGCAGTTTGTAAAAAACTTTGCGAAATTTGCTTTTTAAATAAATTGAAAGAGACATATGAAAATAAATCCTAAAAACGGAATAGACAAGTTGTTGTTCGGTATGAAACAGAATGATGTTACGGCTATTTATGGCAAACCAGATAGAAACTATAAAGACGAAGATGATAATGTAATTTTTGCTTATAATAAGCACAAAATGAGATTGACATTCTATCAGGAAGAAGCTTTAAAATTGGGTTATGTTGTGGCATCAAGTCCAGATTTAGAAATTTTTGGGTTTAAAATCATCGGAAGAAAAATTGCTGATGTGAAAAAAGATTTGGCAACTAAAGGAATTACAAAATTCACACAAGAGGAGTTTGATACTTTTGAGAATTACTTTAACGAAGAAAACTGGATAATCTTTCAAACCGAATTTGAAGAAGTAGTAAAATTTGAAATTGGAGCAATCATTAATGATAAAGATGAGTTTGATTGGAAATTTCCAACTAAAAAATAAGAGAAGACAGCGTATAAAAAAACCGATAGTTACAACTATCGGTTTTTTTTATGATATATAATTTAAATAAAATTACTGTTTTGGAGTTGGTTGGTCTTTATAGATTTCCAATTCAAAAATAAGCGTTGCATTTGGAGGAATTACTCCGCCAGCGCCTCTTTCACCATAAGCAAGTTTTGATGGAAGGAAGAATATTGCTTTTTCGCCATAAGACATAAGATCTAATCCTTCGATAAATCCAGGAATCATGCCGTCTTTTTTTCCAGCCTGAAATGGGAAAGCTTTGTATCCTCCTTGTGCCGCACGATTTGCTTCATGTTTTCCGTAAGCTTTAGCTACTTCTTCAAAACTACTGTCAAAAAGAGTTCCGTCTTCAAAATAACCTGCATAATGAAAATAGAAAGTAGAACCTGCTGCTGGTTTTTCTCCAGTTCCTTTTTGAACTATTTTATAAGTTAAACCAGATGGAGTAGTAGTTGCAGTAGCTTTTGCAGTATCAAAATATGCTTTTTTAGCTGCAATTACAGTAGCGTATTTTTCTTTGTAAAGACGTTCTTTTTCAAGAGAAGCAGCTTCTGCTTGTTTGGCTTTTTCAGCATCAAGTATAGCTTGTTTTTTGGCTTCTTCGGCTTTGTTTTCGTAATAAGAAGCAAATACTTTAGGTGCATCAAATTTCTTTGCCATAGCTCCTTTACGAGTAATCTTTACAGTAAGCATTACATCATCCTGAAGAATAAGATTAACAACACTCATTCCTTCTACAACGTGACCAAATATAGTGTGTTTGTCATTTAACCAAGGTGTATCTTTATGAGTAATAAAGAACTGGCTTCCATTGGTAGTTGGGCCAGAATTTGCCATAGCAAGGATGCCACCTTTGTCAAATCTAAGGCTAGATACGAACTCATCTTTAAAGGCATATCCAGGACCACCAGAACCGTTTCCGTCTGGATCACCTCCCTGAATCATAAAGTCATTGATAACTCTGTGAAATTTTAATCCATCAAAAAATGGTTTTCCTTTTAATCTGTCAACAGTTACATACGGATTTGTTCCTTCTGCTAATGATATAAAATTAGCTACAGTAATAGGTGTTTTTATGTATTCAAGCTGTAATACGATATTTCCTTTTTTTGTTGTAATTGTAGCAAAAATCCCTTCGTTAACTGAAGGTTTTGTTTCAACTTTTGTAATTGCTGTTTTCTTGCTAGGTACAGGTTTCTTTGTCTGTGCTTGTAGGTTAAGTACACCCAAGCAAAATAAAAATAGAATTTTTAATTTCATCTGATTCTAATTTAAAATCGGTTAATTTTTAATATAAACTTATTGTTGTGGCATTTTGTCTAACAACTGTACTTCAAATATAATATTTGCATTTGGCGGAATTACTCCTCCGGCACCAGCTTGTCCATAAGCTAAATGTGATGGAATGAAAAGTACAGCTTTGTCTCCAATAGAAAGTTGTTCGATACCTTCGATAAAACCAGGAATCATACCTTCTTTGCTACCTGCTTGAAATGATATTGGGTTGTATTGTTTAGCTTCGGCTCTTGCAGGATCAAATTTTCCAAAAGCTTGCGCAACACTTTCGATAGAAGTATCAAATAATGTTCCGTCTTCAAGGAAGCCAGCGTAATTTATAAATACTTGTGCTCCAGCAGCAGGTTTTTTACCTTTCGCTTTTTCTGTAATTACAAATTCTAATCCAGAACTAGTTTTTGTTGCTTTTGCTTTTAAATCTGCATAGTAAGCTAATTTTTCATCGCGAACTACTTTGAATTTAGATTCAAATTCGCTTTTTTGTTTTGCTTCAGCAGAAAAATAATCATGAAATACTTTTATAGCGTCAAATTTCTTAGCAGCTGCACCATTTCTTATAATCGTTACTTTCTTGATATAATCATCTTGTTTAATCTGATTAACAACTTCCATTCCTTTGTCTACAACATGACCAAAAATAGTGTGTTTGCCTTCTAACCAAGGAGTTTCAACATGAGTAATAAAAAATTGACTGCTATTTGTAGCTGGTCCGTTGTTGGCCATTGCTAGAACTCCACCTTTATCAAATTTTAAGTCGTTAAATTCATCTTTAAATTTATATCCAGTGTCTCCAGAACCAGTTCCTAGTGGATCTCCAGTTTGAATCATAAAATCTTCAATAACTCTATGAAATTTTAATCCGTCAAAAAAAGGTTTCTTTTTTAATTCTGGATTGGTAACAAACTCATTCTTACCTTCTGCAAGCGTTACAAAGTTGGCTACAGTTATAGGTGCTTTTTGATAATTTAATTCAACAATGATATTTCCTTTGTTGGTTTCAATATCTGCATATAAACCATCAGGTAAATTGCTATGTTCATCTTTACAAGAATAAAGTGTAGTAATCGCAAGTAATAATAATATGAGGCTTTTTTTCATTTTTAAAATATTAATTGTTTTTTTATTAATTTAATGAGTCTTTCTTTATTGCAGGCGTTGTTGTAGGTTTAGGTGCTTCGGTTTTTGTAGATCTTGCTTCCATTTGTTTTCTGTAGGCAGTTTCTGGAACAAAATTGTGTAAAGTAACGGTGCAGATTAATGGCTGATTAATTCCAATTCGTTTTTCATCGCCATGATAGCCATAAGCCATATGAGATGGAAATAAGAAATTTACAGTTTCGTTTTTGTGCATTAATTTGATACCATCACGTAATCCCATCATTATTTCTTGTTTATCTACAAAATAAGTTTGAGGTCTTAGCTCCATTTCGCTATAAATGATGTTTCCTTTTAGGTCTTTTATTTCATAGTCAAAAAAAGCAACATCTCCCTTTTTTGGAGTTATTGTGTCTGTAGTATTTTGGTTTTCATAAGCGTACCAATATCCTTTTGCAGAAGCGATGTATTTTATTTTAGGGTTGCTTTTGATAACAGCCTTAATTTGTTGTTCTTCGGTAGCTACAAGTTTTTTATTTCGTTCAATAGATTTTTTCATGAATGTACCCGAAGAAATAGAAACTGGTCTTCTGGCATCTTCATGTTGTTTACAGCTCGAAACTAAAACGGCTAGAACAATAGCTGAAGCAAATATTTTGGTATAGTTCATGGTTGTTATATTTTTAGTTTGGTTACTAAATCTTCAAATTTTTTCAGAGTTTCTTCCATTGAGTCTAGTGATTTTCCTCCTGCAGCATTGTTGTGGCCTCCACCATTAAAATGAGCTCTAGCAAATTCATTTACATCGAAACCACCTTGCGAACGGAAAGAAATTTTGATTATTTTCTCATCTTTATTTTCAATAAATATAGCTGTAAAAACAATGCCTTTCATGCTTAGGCCGTAATTTACGATTCCTTCAGTGTCGCCTTTTACATAATTAAACTCATCTAATTCGGCTTGAGTTAATGACATATATGAAGTTTTGTGCTCAGCTAAAATCTTCATATTTTGCAATGCTCTTCCAAGTAATTGTAAGCGACTGTATGAACTATTGTCAAAAAGTAAAATAGGAATCTGTGTATTTTCGACACCTAAATCAATAAGTTCGGCAATAATACGATGCGTATTTCCTGTTGTGCCAGGAAAACGGAAAGAACCAGAATCTGTTAGTATTCCTGTATAAATACAAGTTGCGATTGTTTTATCTAAATCTCCTTTTTTATCTAAAAATGAAATGAAATTATAAACCATCTCACAAGTTGATCCAAATGAAGTATCAGAGTACATATAGGCTGCATAATCATCAGGTTTTTGATGATGATCAATCATGATAAACGGAGCTTTTAGTTTTGCTAAAGTATGTTCCATTTCCCCAGTGCGGTGAAAAGCATTAAAATCTAGTGTGAATATAATTTCTGCTTCTTCTAGAATTTTAGTGCAATTGTCGATATCTTTTTCGAATATTTTTACAGTTTCTGAACCTGGTAACCATGCAAGGAAATCTGGAAAATCGTTCGGAGCTATTACAATAGGCTCATGATTATTTTTTAATAAAAAGTGGTATAAAGCTAAGGTTGAGCCCATAGCATCCCCATCGGGACCTCGGTGTGGAATTATGGCAATCTTTTTTGGAGTTGCTAATAACAACTTTATGGCTTGAATGTCTTGTATTTTCATGTGTGCGAATTTACATTTTTTTACTGTAAACTTGAAAACATTTTAGACATTAACATGCTTTTATAAGATTATAAGAAATCACTTTTTCTCTTTTTAAATTTTTGCGTAACTATGGTTTGATTTTTTTTATAATTTATATGCTAAGTAAGATAAAGTAAACTAATTAGTATAAAATGATTTTATTAATTCTTATTCTTAATTTGTTTTTTAATTATGTCTCCTATTTCTTTTATTTGAGCATCTAGTTTGGCCATTTCGTTATCATATTTATTTGTGTTTTCATTTATTTTATTGTAACCTAACTCGTACATCTTAACTCTTAATTCACAATATGTTATTATGTTTTTATTCTGTATATGTATTCTTTCTGGTAAGTATAATTTATCTAATTTTTTTACTAAAACGATATTTTCATTCCAATAATAAATCCCCCTATCTTTAATCATGTATAGAAGTTCATCTTTATCATTTTTGTTGTAAATACCATATGCTTCCAAGGCCATTTTCTCCATATTAGTAAATTCTTGCATTCCAGTTTCATACTCAATTATTTCATAAATATAAGTTTTTGACTTTTTGAGATAAATAAATGAAACTATAATAATTACTGTTGCAATTGAAGAAATACATATTAAACCAATCTGTTTTTTTTTATTTGTTATAGTAAGTATAATTCCAAATAAGATTCCGGCACAAAAACCTCCAACATGTGCAGCATCATCAACTATTTTGCTAGAACCAAAAAAATTAGAAATAAGTAAGAGACCAATTATTAACAGTACATGGGGTTTTATTTTGTTGTTTAATACACCTGACAAAACTGTAACTAACAATATTCCATACATGCCAAAAACAGCTCCAGATGCACCAGCAGATACCATATCTACATTCCAGTATAAACTAGCTAAGCTGGCTATTATACCACTAAAAAGATAAGTAACAATAGTACCCCATTTTTTTAAGTAAGATTCTAAAAGTAAACCAGCATATGCCAATGCAACACAGTTTGATAATAAATGAAAAATTCCAAGATGTATAAAACAAGAAGTAAGTAATCGCCACCAATCATTTTCGGTTGTTAATGGGCCAAAATTTGCACCCCAATCGATTATGTCATGAGTTTCTGGTAAAAACATGTTGGTTCCAGAAAAACACATGATTAGAAAAATAAGAATATTTAAATTAATCAGAATGGGAGTAATGAAATAATTTTTTACAGGAATAAATATAGAAAGGATAGAATAAAAATGAGTAATACTAGCGTGATGTACTTCTTCTTGAGAGATATTTGTTTGCTCTATTTTAATGTACTCTTCGGGTGAAATTTCTTCTAAATCTTGATTTGATTTTTCTATTATAATTTCATAAAATAAATCTAGAAAAGCCTCTACGTTACGTTTGTTTTTGCCACGGTCATAAGGTTGATTTCCATTGCTGGAGCTATTTATGTATATAGCATCATCTTTAAAACCTACAAAAATATTTTCATCCCAGGTGTTTTTAGTATTTGTGGTTCTTGCTATTAATTGATTTTCGCTTACTTCGACTAAAATCCAATTTAGTTTTTTAGAGATTTTAATTGCAATAGCGATAAATTGTGAACGGGATAAATTAGTAATAAGAGGTGTATATTGGTGATATGATGCGGGTAGTCCAAAAGCCATTTTATTAGAATTTATCAGTTACGGTTAAAGGAACAATACTACAAAAAATCTCTTAAAGAGAATTGATTGTTGTGATTATAAAAAATTAGTATTTTTTCTTTTTAATTTCTGATACAATTTATACTTAGGACCTTTTACAATTTGTGACTTGTAAATACCTACAGAACCTGATGATAAGTAGGCTATTACACAAACAATAACAATGTAAATTCCACTTTCAATCCCAAATAATTCTATTCCCATTATGGTACATGCAATAGGAGTATGAGTTGCTCCAGAGAATACAGCAACAAAACCCATTCCGGCTAGAAGTGCAATTGGCATAGGAACTACAAGCGATAAAGCACTGCCAAAAGTAGCACCTACAAAAAATAATGGAGTGACTTCGCCTCCTTTAAAACCAGCGCCTAAAGTAAATCCAGTAAAGAGAATTTTGAGCAAGAAATCATACCAGGCATTTGTATTTGTAAATGAATCAACAATTACTGGAACTCCTAATCCTGAAAATTTTGAAAAGCCGAAACCAGCAATAGCAATTGCCAGAATGATTCCGCCAACAAAAGGACGAAGAGGAGGGTATTTTATAGTTTTAGAGAATAATGAACCCCAAAAATGCGTGCTACGAGAGAATAATAAAGCAGCAAATCCAAACAATGCTCCACAAATTAAAGTATAAAATAAGTTAGTCGCAGTAATTTCTGGAACAAGCGGAATACTATAATGAGTGTGTTTTACTTGCCAAATCTCGACAGTAAAATAGGCTGCATAAGCCACTATGAAAGATAATAAAATGCTTTTTAGGTTAATTTTACTGAAATAGACGACCTCAAGAGCGAAAACAGCTCCAGCTAATGGCGTTCCAAAAACAGAAGCAAAACCGGCACTGATTCCTAAAATAATCAATGTTTTTCTTTCAGAATCATCGAGTTTAAAGATTCGGGTAAATTGGTCAGCGATTGCGCCTCCCATCTGTACAGCAGTTCCTTCGCGACCTGCTGAACCACCAAATAAATGCGTGATTATAGTTCCAAAAAAGACTAAAGGAGCCATTTTTAACGGAATAATCTGCTTGGGGTTTTCGTATTCTTCAAGTAGCAGATTGTTACCTTTTACAACATCTTTTCCTAAGTAATAATAACTAAAACCTACAAGTAATCCGCCAATAGGTAAGAGCCAAATAATCCAGTCATGATGGATTCTGTATTGGGTAACAAACTCTAAAGTAATTAAAAAAAATGCCGAAGCTGAGCCCGATAAAATACCTATCAAAACACAAATGAAAATCCATTTGAGAGCGAGAAGTATTTTTGTTTTTAAATTCATTAAAAAGGGGTAACAATATTTGTTTGAGTACAAATATAATAAATCAGTTTAGAACACGAATTTCACTAATTTATTTGTGAAATTCGTGTTTGAATGCTATAATTAGATCCTGATTTTTAATCTACAATTACCGCAGTAAATTCTATTTCTACCAAGTATTCTGGAGAAACTAGTTTACTAATTTCGTAAAAACCAGTTGTAGGTTTGATATCTTTAAAAAAGGTTGAATGTGCTCCAGCTACAGATTCAAAAGTCGAAATGTCGGTAGTGAAAATACGTGTTCTAATTACATCTTTCATTCCAATTCCTAAGTCTTCTAATACTTTTTCTACTCTTTCCAGAATATTCAACGTTTGTGCATAAGCATCATCGGCTTTAACTTTTTCGCCATCAACAATAGCGACTGTTCCCGAAACTTCTACGATATTACCAATGCGAACTGCACGACAATATCCCATTTTGTCTTCCCAAGGAGATCCTGTCAGGATGTTTTCTCTTTTCATTCTAAGGTTGTTTTGTGTGTTTTTGAATTGCTTTTAGTGGCTTTTTAAGAGCAATTCATAGTTAGATTAATGTACTGCAATTTATGAAAAATGTACAAGAAAGGCTTTAAAATAGTTTTAATAATTCCTTATAAATAATCAGTTTTTGTTATAAAACTTCAAGATTTGGGCGTGCCCCTACGGGTCGGGCTTCCCGATAGCTATCGGGACACGACAAGTCCTCGCACTTCCTTCGTCAGGCTGTGGGCTTTCTGTTGCCATCCCTCACGCGAGATTAATGCTATTAAGTTAAGGAAACTGCTGTGATGTTCCTGATTAAATCTCGCACAAAGAGGTAAAATCGCAAAAAAAATATATCTAAACTTGGCGACTTTGCGTCTTTGCGAGAAAAATTTTAGTTCAAAAAACTTAGTTTAATGACATTGTTCAAGAGATTGCGTACAAAATGAGTATTGCAGATCAATTAATGATTGCTTTTAAATATAAACAAGAAAGTTACTTATAGCATATTACAAATTATATCCATTTGTCGCTACTAGTAAAATCATTAGGGAAGTAAGTAAGATATTGCACCATTCTAGGAGTTGTTCCTTGGTTTGCCGATGCGCAATGAGGCAATGTGTTTTGCCATATTATAAAGTCTCCGGCATTTGCAACTATAGGTATAGGTTGCGTTATTTTGAGTATTTCTTCTCTAGGATTTATAGTAGGATCAAGATTTTTTAACCAAGAATCTATTTTATTATGAAATCCAGGAACACAATGAAAAGCACCATCTTGAGCGCCACAATCAGTAAGATAGAGCAGTCCTTGAAACCCAAAACTAATAGGTAAACTTAAACTAACATCCCAATGGAGAGCACCTCCCAAAAAAGTAAACTCATGAGTTTCTGGGGGATTAAAACTTACTTTATCAATCGTTTTGTATATCTCAGTAGTATTGTATAGCTGTTCATACGCTTTTTTTATGCGCGGAGAAAACCTATTTCTGTTTAATGTTTCGTGGTCAGAAAAATTAAGCATTAGCCCTTTTTGTTCCTGATGGCTTTCATACCAAGATTCTTTTTTATCAGGATCCATCTTTAAGAAATCCCAAATAGCACGTTGTGTGTCCTCACAATGCTCTTTAGGGATAGCGTCTTTTATAATAACATATCCATTTATATTCCAAAATTCGAGATCATCATCAGATAGTACATTTTCTGTAAGGTCTTCGGTTTCTAGAGGAGTATTCTTTTTGTTTTTATTTACCCAAATTTTAAAAGCTTCAAAATCGGGCTTTTCAAAATATAAATATTGTAACGTATCTTCCATACTAATCCCTAATCGGTATAGCATTTCAATTTCTTTGTCCCAAGTTAAATTTTCATCAGTAGTAACCACCTTATTTGGATTTAAGATGCGGTTCCATAGACTTTCAAGAATGTTCCAAGGCATAGTTTTATGTGTAGTTGTGATTCGATAATTAAGGGTGATAAATATGGATTGCCTTTTTATTGTATCATTTCAAGAGGTATTTGATCAAAATAAACTTGTAATGTAAAATCACCTATTACAATACCATTTGCAAGTAATAAGTGACCATTAGGTGTATTGTCCCATTTTGCATTTGTCGAAATATTATACCCTTTACCATTGTGATTTATTATTGAAATACTTTCAATTAATACAGGGTTTCCGTTTTTGTCAACGATTTCTTGTCCTGGAATTAGAGTACTTGCTTTTGTGTATTTTCCAGTTGAAAGTAAGAAAGGAAGGTTTGCATCACAAATTAAATAAGGTATATCATTACTAGGTACAAAAACATATACCATTTTTTCAGAATGACTTAGGTGTTTGTTGTCAATGCTAAAAGAGACTTTAGCAATTTTTGATGATAATTTAATTTTACCTTTATTTAATTTTACAGAAATTGCGGATACTGTATCTCCTTTTGTAAAATGGTACATGGGTTTTAGTCCAGTAGGAATTGCGATGAGAGAGTTGTTTTCTAAAACACTACTATTTAGATTAATGTCAATCAATGGAATAGAATTGGTTTTCATGCTTTGTGGTTTTAGAAAATTTAACTGTGTTTTTTTAAAAGAAAATCTCTCAAAAATAACTTATTCGGAAATAGTATTATTAGGTATAAATACCTGTTTTTTATTGTTTGGTCTTTATATTATCTAAACCTTAATAATTGTTTACAATCAAATTATTCGACTTGATATTGTTCAAAAAGGCGAAGCTTGTTTTGTGTAGCAGTGAGGTTTTTTTGAAGCGTTTCGATTTTATTTAGTAAATGGGCAATAGCATCAATTCCTTCTAAATTAATTTTTAGATCATAATGCATTCGTATCATTTTTTCAATAGAAGGTAATTGTTCTGGTTGTAAATATTGTTCTTCTTTGAGAATGATAATTTCTATCAGTCCATAATCATTCAGCTTAGATATAAAGTTATCTTCAATTTCATGATATAGACAAAATTGTTTTATTTGGATTAAGTTTTTGTTATTCATGATTTCTTATTTTTGATAATTCTTTAAATAATTCTTTTTCTTTTTCAGATAATTTTGTTGGGATTTTTATGGTGTAAGTGATATATAGATCCCCAAATTGATTTTCTTTTTTATATACAGGAAACCCTTTTCCTTTTAATTTAACTTTAGTTCCGGGTTGTGTTTCAGGCGGGACTTTTATTTTTACTTTTCCATCAAGAGTATTTACTAAAACTTCTCCGCCTAATATTGCGGTATATAAATCAAGATCAACATCGGCATATAGATTGTTTCCTTCTCGTTTAAAATCTGAATTGTTTTCAATTACAAACGTGATATATAAATCTCCATTAGGACCCCCGTTAGCGCCAGGGCCTCCATGTCCAGGGATTTTTATAATCTGTCCGTTTTCTACACCAGCAGGAATTGTAATTCGGATATTTTTGCCATTAACGACCAGACTTTGCTTGTGTGTTTTGTAGGCCGATGTGAGGTTTAATTGCAATTCGGCATTAAAATCAGCACCTCTATATTTAACTTGACTTCTACTGCTTCTTCTGGATCCATACATAGAATTGAAGAAATCAGAAAAATCACTTTCTGAAAAATCATCTCCAGAAAAATTAGAATAATTGCTGTTATTTTGTTGTTGTTTAGAATATTGTTGCTGGTTAGGGTCATATCCTGCTTTTTCAAACTCGTCAGCATGTTTCCAGTCTTTACCGTATTTATCGTATTTTTTTCGATTTTCGGGATTGCTTAAAACTTCATTTGCTTCGTTTATTTCTTTGAATTTTGTTTCAGCTTCTTTATCATTTGGATTTAAGTCTGGATGATATTTACGAGCTAATTTTCGATAAGCCTTTTTAATTTCGGCTTCTGTAGCAGATTTTGTAATTCCTAATGTTTTATAATAGTCGATATAATCCATTCTTTTGAGTTTTTAATAAAGGTAAATTAAAACATTGAAGTTATGAATAAGTTATTAATTATCAAAATAGTATATTCTGTATCTTGAATATTTGAAAGTCCCTTTATAGGATGCTGTCAATATAAAAGTAGTAGGTTGTGTTTTTTTTGGCAGGTTTTTTGCATCCAAAAATTAGCCTAATATATTGTTATAAATCTCTTAAAGTTGTAGAGCACAATTTAATTATGCTATTTTTGCTATATATCCCTATGATTTTGAAAAAATCTAAAAATTGATTCCATAATATTATACCTGAATGAAACAGCTTTTATTTTTTATATTATTAATTACAACTCTTTCGGCATCTGCTCAAGTAGAATTTGCACCTAAGTTTAAACCAATTCCTCCAGCAAATTTTGGTATTAAGCCTAAGAAAACTCCACCACCTGGAACAATTATTCCACCAATGGAAATGCCTGGTATAAAGGCACCAAATGTTTTTAATAGTACAAGTATCGCGCCTGTGCAATCACAATTAAATTCTTCGTATCAAATAGGAAAAACAACAAATAGTTTCTCAATGACACCTTCTAATGAATTTGCAAATCCAGGAGACAGATATGTGCCTGGGATGGAAAAAGATTTGGATAAAACATTAAAAGATCAAGGCCTTAAAGAAGGTAGAGGGGCTTTGCTTAAGCAAAATATTTCGTTTGGAGATTTTAAAACTAAAGCAAATTATTTTATTATAAGACTTAGAGATTTTGGAGCTATTGATGGTGATTTGGTAAAAGTATCTTCTAATGACAAGATAATACAGTCTCAAGTTTTTTTGGATAGTAATTATAAGGATATTAGAATAGTTTTGGATAAAGGATTTAATAAAATGGAATTTGAAGCATTAAATATTGGTAGTTTGGGAGGTAATACTGCTGAGATACAAATATTAGATGATAATAAAAATGTAGTTATTCATGATTATTGGAACAATCTTGCTGCTGGTTTTAAGGCATCAATAGTTGTTATTAAAGAAGAATAAGTTATTTTTTTAAAAATTATAAATAATGAAAGATTCAAAAGGGATTAAGTTTCTAGACTTTTAATTTCCTTTTGAATCTTTTTAGGTTTTGCATATTGATGTTTCTATACATTGAAATAATTACTTTTAACGAGTAATTATTAATTTTTTTTAGGCTTTGTATCTCTGATTTTCTGAGCTTTTAGTAAAAAAAGTGAATGGTGATAAAAAAAATATATTTTTTTCATTGCTCTGATTTTTCAATTCGGAATATAAAAAGTATTTTTGCGCATGCAACACAACGTACTTATTTTAGATTTCGGATCGCAATATACTCAGCTTATTGCGCGTAGAGTTCGCGAATTAAATATATTCTGCGAAATCTTCCCTTATAATCATTTTCCGAGTGATTTATCAAGTTATAAAGCAGTAATTCTAGGAGGAAGCCCATTCTCTGTTCGTGCAGAAGATGCTCCACATCCAGATTTATCTCAAATTCGTGGTAAACTTCCAATGTTGGCAGTTTGTTACGGAGCACAATATCTAGCTCATTTTAGCGGAGGAGAAGTAGCTGCTTCAAACACTAGAGAATATGGTAGAGCCAATTTATCTTATATTAAGGAAAACGAAGTTTTCTTTGAAGGTGTTTCAGAAAACAGTCAAGTTTGGATGAGTCATAGTGATAGTATCAAAGCTTTGCCTACAAATGGAGTAAAATTAGCAAGTACGCATGATGTAGAATTTGCTGCTTACAAAATTGAAGGCGAAACTACTTATGCTATTCAATATCACCCAGAGGTTTTTCATTCAACTGATGGATCAAAGATGCTTGAGAACTTTTTAGTAAAAATTGCTGAAGTTCCTCAAAACTTTACACCAAATGCTTTTGTTGAAGAAATGGTGGCAGAATTGAAGGAAAAACTAGGTAATGACAAAGTAGTTCTAGGATTGTCAGGAGGAGTAGATTCGACTGTAGCCGCTGTATTATTAAATCAAGCAATTGGTGAAAACCTATACTGTATATTTGTAAATAACGGTTTACTTCGTAAAAACGAATTCCAAAATGTATTGGATCAATACAAAGGAATGGGATTAAACGTAAAAGGAGTAGATGCTGGAGATCGTTTTCTTAGCGAATTAGCAGGAATCAGTGATCCAGAAACCAAACGTAAAACGATTGGTCGTGTATTTATCGAAGTTTTTGATGATGAATCACACCTTATTGAAGATGTAAAATGGTTGGCACAAGGAACAATTTATCCAGATGTTATCGAATCAGTATCTGTAAAAGGACCTTCTGCAACGATTAAATCGCACCATAATGTAGGTGGATTGCCAGATTACATGAAATTAAAAATTGTTGAGCCTCTTCGCATGCTTTTTAAAGATGAAGTACGTAGAGTAGGAGCCTCTTTAGGAATAGATCCAGAGTTATTAGGAAGACACCCTTTCCCAGGACCTGGATTATCAATTAGAATTCTTGGAGATATTACTCCTGAGAAAGTACAAATTTTGCAAGATGTTGATGCCGTATTTATTGACGGATTAAAATCTTGGGGATTGTACGATAAAGTTTGGCAAGCAGGCGCAATTTTGCTTCCTGTAAATAGTGTTGGGGTAATGGGTGATGAGCGTACTTACGAAAAAGTAGTAGCGCTTAGAGCTGTAGAATCTACTGATGGTATGACTGCCGACTGGGTACATTTGCCATACGATTTCTTAATGAAAGTTTCTAACGACATTATAAATAAAGTAAAAGGTGTGAATCGTGTAGTTTACGATATCAGCTCAAAACCACCTGCAACAATTGAGTGGGAATAATCTTTGATTATCTCTCTGAAATATATTAAGACAATGCCCATATGAAAATATGGGCATTGTTATTTAGACTATTGTGAAACAAAGGTATTGTAACTTTGTACAGCATTATTATAATCACTTGAAGCGCTGTCGAACCAGCTTTCAATATTAGCTGTATCTAATTTCTTTTCTTGCAGTCTGTCTGTTACTGTATTTAAAGATTCTGTAGCAGATGAACATTTTCGATAAAACGTTTCATATACACTTTTATAGTATGCATCTTTTAGTTTAGAGGTGTCTTTTTTACTTATGTCTTTGTTTGTTTCAATAGACGTTTTTAGTGTGCTTAGAGCTGATTTTATTGTGTTAACGTCAGGAGTTTTTGTTTGAAACATCTCAAAAACAGCATTTAAATCAATTAAATCTTTTTTCATAGGAATTACGAAGCTTGCGATGGGGCTGTTTTTTAGTAAAGCAAGTTCAGCTTTGTTTCCAGCATCAGATGCTAGATGCCCAGCAGTTCTCCATGATATTTCAGATTTTTTTATATTAGATAAAAGGCTATCGTTGATTTGATTGTATTTAATTAGTTTTTTATCTTCCTTAAAATCTTTATTTGATACATAGTTGCTTAATGCAGTGCACCATTTGCTCACAGACTTAATATTATTTTCTCCCTCAGATACGTTTTTTTTAATGGCCATTTTTTCATCAAATACTGGAGCAGCATTAAGTGTTGCTGTGTAGGCAGTTTGTATACTGGATTGGACAGTTAGATCACATCTAATAGCGTGCGGTGTCAAATTTGGATTTTTAACCAACCGTTCTACATTAGATTGGACATTTGATGCAATGTTTTTATAGTTTTCTAATGTTTTAGAATAGGAGTTACTAAGATCAATAACAGAATTCGATAGTTGTATAATCTTTGAAGCGTCAGGCTGTGGTTTTGTTACTTTTTTCTTCTGCGCACATAGACCAATAGAAAAAATTAAAAAAGGCGTAAGAAGGTGTAATTTAAGTTTCATTGTAGCTTTATTGTTAAAATTAATAAACAAAAATACGGAAAAAACTTATATATTGATTATTTGAATTGTAATTCCATGGGATAATAAGAAAACAATTGAATTGGAACAGTATTATTTTTCAAATTAAGGCATTACATTTGTAATGCCTTAATTTTTTCAAACCTACTATTTATGAGAGAACTTTTGACGATTTCTCTTGTCTTTATTTTGTCGTTTAACAAAATAACAGCACAAGAATCAATCATTGAACACAAAATTCAAAAAGGAGAAACTGCTTATTTCATTGCCCAGAAATATAATGTTTCCTTAGAAGAAATTTACAGATTAAACCCCGAATCGCAAAGTGGCTTAAAGGATAATCAGATCATCCAGATTCCTATTTATTCTCCTGTTAAGGAGAAAGAAATTAAACAACTTACACACACAGTTACAGCAAAGGAAACATTGTTTGGTTTATCAAAACAATATAATGTAAGTGTCGAAGCCATTCAAAATGCAAATAATTCAGTCCTTATAGAAGGATTAAAAGTAGGGCAGGAGCTTATCATTCCGCAAGATCTTGCTGGTAATACTAAAAATGCCATTGCAAATACAATTACTTCATCTAAAGTAATGCATCAGGTTTTGGCTAAAGAATCTTTATTTAGTATCGCCAGAAAATATAATGTTTCGGTTCAGGATTTGGAAACTTTAAATAAAGAGATTTTATTAAACGGTTTGCAAATAGGACAAACAATTGTAATTCCTAATAAAAGAAAAACAATCGACGGTAGAGTTCGTATCATAAATGGAGAAACTATTTTTCATGTTGTAGCTCCAAAAGAGACAAAATACTCGATTGCTAAAAAATATGGAATCACAATAGACCAGCTTGAGGCTCAGAATCCTGAGATTGTAAACGGATTGGTTGAAGGAAATAAGTTAGCGATTAATACCAAAGAAATAACCCCTACCAACGACAACGAAGAGTTGATGGTTGCATTGGCTGAAAAACAAGTTGTGGTCGAAAAAACGAAGGCGAAGACAATTGAATTAGAGGATTTAAAAGATAGATTGGTTGTTCAGAAAGAGATGAATCAAAAGGTAATTAAAATCAACGATCTTAATGTTGATCTTAAAGGCATGGATGGTTTAAAAGGCAATTCGATAGAAAAACTGAGACTGGTTTTAGAAGCTAATAAAAATGTCCAAGAGGTTTTAATGTCAAAATTAGATTCGCTAGTTGTAATTATGACTGATGACTTATATGATTTAAAGAAGACGGATATCTTAAATATGAAAGAGTCTAAGCGTTTAGAAAAGGAATCTTACGAAAGTATTGCTAAGACTAATGTGTTATCATCTCAACTTAAAAAAGAATTAGCTGAAAATAGAAAGTCTTATGCAGGCTTGATGAATAAAGTAGAGCGAATCGCAGTTGAAGAAAATCAAGAATATAAAAGAAAGGTACGTGAGAACATTAAAAATAAAACGGGAGAGACTTTGTTACAAAGCCTATCTTTAGAAAAAATTAAATATTATAAGATTGATCAAGAGAAAAATGATGCTCAGAATCAAAAATTGATTGCTAAAATTGATTCATTAGATAGTCAGAAAAAAATAGAAGCAAAACGACGTATTAGTAAAGCTTCATTTTACGGATCTGAAGCTCGTGAATTTGATGATAGGTTGGCATTGGTAAAATTAAAAAGATACCAAGATAAAGTAATATATAATCAGACAAATACTGAAACTCCGATTGGGACGTTATCATTAGAAGAAATAAAACAGAAAATAAAAGAAGATCCACTTTATAATAATGAAGAAGTAAAGATTGAAGTTTTTGATAATCTCAAAGCAGTTCCTAATGGATATTATTTGGTTTTAGATATCTTTACAGACGCTACGCAAAGAGATCAGTTTATTATGAAGTTGATAGACGCAGGTGATTTTAATGCCAGTTTTTTCTATAATGTAAACAGTCAATCGTATTATGTTTATTCTGATGCTTTTGAAAACATAGAAGAAGCTTTATATAAGTACAAACAAAAAGAAAATACACCACTTTATAAAAATTGGAGTATTGCTAAATTAGAATTATACATTAGCAAATAATTAACAGGTATGGGGAATCTTGTTTTATATAGAAATACTACCTTGTTTAAAATTTTTTATCTTATTATGAAATACATTTCAATACTAATTACAACCGTTTTTTTGATGTCTTATTCTGTTTTTTCTCAGGATAAAATTAGTAAACACACTGTTGCCAAGGGAGAAACAATTAACCAGATTGCTCAAAAATATAAGGTGACTCCTTATGATATTTATAAGCTTAACCCAGATGCTCAAAGAGGTTTGAAGCTGGATAGCGTTTTGTTGATTCCAAATAACTCAGGGAAAACAGCAAGTTCAGAAAAACCTACAGCAACTACAGTTACTCCTAAAAAATCAAATGGTACAATTACACATGAAGTAGTGGCTAAGGAAACGCTTTTTGGGATTGAAAAAAAATATAACATTTCAGATGAAGCTTTAAAAAAAGCCAATCCATTTCTTGAAAAAGATGGTTTACAAATAGGACAGACACTTGTTATTCCTTCAGGGAATAATTCCGCAAAAGATTCAAAAACAATACCTGCTACAAAGTTAGTTCCTGCTAAAAAAGATCAATATGTTTATCATGATGTTTTGGCAAAGGAAACTAAATATTCAATTGCAAAACAATACGGAATAACTGTAGAAGAATTAGAAAAACGCAATCCAGAAGTTGTTCCTAACCTGCCAGTAGGTTATCGTTTAACTATAAAAGGAACAGCTCCAAAAACTGTTGCGACTACAGCTCCTGTTGTTAAAAATGAAGTGAAGTCTCCAGTAATTGAAACTGCTAAGAAAGTATCGTATGCAGATTATCAGGTAAGACCAAAGGAAACATTATATAGTTTGTCTAAAACATTTGGTTTGTCGCAAGACGAATTAATAAAATTGAATCCTGTACTATCAGGAGGAGTTCAAGAAGGGATGATTTTGAAAGTTCCTGCTGGAATTATGCCACCACCAGAAATAAAATCGGAAACTAGACCAGAAATCAAAGAAGAGGTTAAAGAGATTGTTACTTTATCTAAAAAGAGAGGATCTAATGATCGTAAGAAAATAGCGTTATTACTGCCATTTAATTTATCTAAAATTCAAAATGATACAACAAGCACTGCTAGTCGTTTGAAGAAAGATAAGTTTTTAAGTATGACTTTAGATTTTTATTCTGGAGCTTTAATGGCAATAGACTCGGCTAAAGTTCTCGGATTACCAATAGATGTTTCTATTTTTGATTCGCAAGAAACTAAAGGAGGTTCAAATGTAGCTTCAATTATTCAAAATAATAGATTACAAGAAACGGATGCAGTTATCGGACCATTTTATCAAACTAATGCTGAAGTAACAGCTAAGTTATTAGTAGAAAGCGATGTTCCTGTGATTTCTCCATTGTCTAAAGACAAAGGAAATCCTTTTGATAACTTATATCAGACGATACCGTCTAATGATATTTTAAAGGGGGCAATGTTTGATTATATGCGTTCTAAAGGCGGTAACATAATTGCAGTAGTTGATAAGAAAAAAGAGTCTATAAGACAATATATTCAGCAAAATCAAAAAGGAGTAATTTTTGCGCCAGTTACTGAAGCAGGAGATTTTAATCCAGCAGGGTTAAAAATTCAGTTTGTACCTAACAAAATGAATTATGTTGTAATGGAAACCGCAAATACAGCTATGATTAATGCGACAATTAAAGTGTTATTAAGTTCTATGTCGGCATATCAGGTACAGTTAGTAATTTTAGAGCCAAACAGTACATTAGATACAGACGAAGTTAGTTTTGAAAGTTTGACGAAGTTAAAATTAATGTATCCATCGGTAACTCGTGAAAATGAATCTCCAGGAGCACTTGTTTTTGAAAAAGAATACAGAATCAAAAATAAGATCAATCCAAATACTTATGCTACCAGAGGTTTTGATGTGACCTTTGATACCATGATGCGATTATCTCAAGGAAAAACGTATGAAGAAACGGCTAATGAAATTGCAACGGAACAAATAGATAATAAATTTCAATTTTATAAAAAAGAAGATGGTGGTTATGCCAATAGAGGCGTTTACATCTTATATTACGATAGTGATTTAACAATAAAAGAAGCGAACTAATGACATCAAAAGTAACCTATTTAGGGGATTTAAGAACTAAATCAATACATGTGCAATCAGGAAGTGAAATCATTTCTGATGCACCTTTAGATAATAATGGAAAAGGAGAAGCTTTCTCTCCAACAGATACTGTAGCAAATGCTTTGGCAAGTTGTATGATGACTATTATGGGAATTAAAGCCCGTGATATGAATGTTGATATTGCTAACTCTACTGCTGATGTTACTAAGATAATGAGTGCTGAACCTAGAAGAATTGGAGCAATAGAGATTGTTTTTGAAATGAAAGGAACAGACGATGAAAAAAGCAAAACAATCCTAGAAAGAGCTGCAATGACTTGCCCAGTTTTTTTGAGTTTACATCCTGAAATCGAAAAACGAATTACTTTTAACTGGAAGTAGTTTTGTAATAAACTATATTATAAAAAGCCATCAAAGAAATATTCTTTGATGGCTTTTTAAGTTTAATTGCTCGGAATGCCTTTTTCTGGTTTTAGATCTTCTAGAATAGGAGTTTCTATTGTTTTTACTTCTTTTTGAATAGTTTCATTTTTTTGTTCAAAAATGGTAATATTGTTTTTACCTTTTTTGAGCCAGCATCCCGGTACGTATAATGTTTGCTGCGGACCAACACTCCAGTAACGGCCAATATTAATTCCGTTTATAAATACAATTCCTTTGCCCCAATCGCGCATATCTAAAAATGTGTCTCCAGTTTTACTAAGTTTAAAAGTACCTTGGTATAAAGTTGGACGGTTTGTTTTTGCTGAATTTTGGTATGCTATCAAATCTGGTTCAGAAGTCATAGGTAATTTATACATTTCCCAATCGCCAGTAATTGTTTCTCCATTAATAATAACAGGACTTATAATTCCTTTATTATTGGCATTAATTTGTGCTCCGTAATTGATACGTCCCATGTTTTCAACAACAATATCTAGAGTAGCATTAAAGGGAACTTCGATTTCGCAATTGTACTTTTTATAATAACGATTTAACTCAGCTACTTTTTTTCCGTTTACATATACTATTGCATAGTCACGTAATCCATTTAATTCTAATTTTCCGCTAATGGGCTGAGTGAATTTTTTGCTGTACCAAACATAACCGTTACCTTGATTTAACTGTTCGAATGTTAGTGGATTGTCTTCTATTACAGGAGGGATTTTTGATTTTAAATCAGCTAAATCGACTGCTTTAGTAAGCTTAATATTCGGAATAGTTATTACAGGTATTTTGGCAGGAATGTCTGGAGTTTCGGCTGTTTTTAATAATTCTCTAAGTGCATTATATTTTGGAGTTGCCCAACCAGCTTCACTAATTGGAGCATCATAATCGTAGGACGTCATATCGGGCTGAATATCGTGTTCTTTGTCGTAATTAGCACCAGAAGTAAAGCCAAAGTTTGTTCCTCCGTGAATCATATAATAATTAAACGAAACTTGGTTGTCTAAATATTTTTTTGTCTGACGTACGGTTTGTTCTGGTTTTTGAGTTGGGAATGGTTCTGCCCAATGATCTAACCATCCAGGGTAAAATTCTGCCACCATATAAGGGCCTTGATTATTATTGAATTGATTGACTACCGTTTTTAGTTTAGTAATATCACTTTCTCCGTTTGCTGTTGGTAAAGCTCCTGGTAAGGCACCACCTTCAAATAACCAACTTCCATCAGAAGTAAAGAAAGGAACTTCGAAACCAATGTCTTTTAATTGTTGGAATACAGCCGCGCTATATTTTTTATGTTCTTCTAAGGGTATGTCTTTTCGCTGTGCAACATAAGAACCGAATTCATTCTCTCCTTGTACCATGATAATAGGACCTCCTTTAGTAATTTGTAAATCTTTAACCTGATTATACAATTCGGTAAAATAGGCTTTGGTTGCAGTTAGATATTCTTTGTTGTTGCCACGAATTACCATATTAGGTACATTTTGTAAAAACCACGGATAGCCTCCAAATTCCCATTCGGCACATACATAAGGACCTGGACGTAAGATTACGAATAAGCCTTCTTCTTGTGCTATTTTAATATATTCAGCTACGTTTTTATTACCTGTTTTAAAATCCCAAACTCCAGGAGTTATTTCGTGATAGTTCCAAAATACATACGTTGCTACTGCATTTAATCCCATTGATTTCATCATTTTTAGGCGATGACGCCAGTATTGTTGTGGAATTCGAGAATAGTGCATTTCGCCCGAATGGATTTGTGTAGGTTTACCATTCAATAGAAAATTACCATCGCTTATAGCAAAAGTTTGTTTTGGCTGAGCATATAGAGGTATTGTTATTAATAAAGAAAATAAGAGGGCTAAATAATAGATTTTTTTCATTTTGGTTTGCTTAAAAGTGGTACGCATAACAAACAAGAGGGCACTTTATATGGGTGCCCTCTTGTTATAATTTAACTAACTTCAAAAATATTTATTTAGAAAATTCTAAACCTTTTAATTTGTTCCAACCACCACGTGTGAAATCAGGAATTTCTACTGGAGATGAATTATTGTCAAGAGAAATTTCTGTTAATGGAGCTAAACAAGACCATTCAGCTAAATCGTACACATCCATATCAAGAGGTAATCCGTTTTGTAAGCAGTAAATCAAACGGTAATCCATGATGAAATCCATTCCACCGTGTCCACCAACTTGTTTTGCTTTTTCTTCTATTCCTGCAACAATTGGGTGTTTGTATTTTTCCATTAATGCTTTTTTCACTTCTTCTGGCATGAATCTGTGTGCATTTAAGTTTTCATGATCAGGTTTAATATCTGAGCTAATTGATTTTGCATCTAATGCATAACCTTCTACAGGATATTTATTAGCAAATCCTTTAGTTCCACTAAGTTGGTACATACGACTGTATGGGCGTGGAGATGTTACATCATGTTGAATTTGGATTGTTTTACCATTTTCTGTACGAATCATAGTCATAGTATGATCACCGTTTCTAAAGTCTTTAACATCAACTCCAGATTTTTCTTTAATGTAAGCAGGGTTTCCTACTGCTTTTGTATCCATAGATACTAAGTAGTTCATTTTGTCACCACGGTGAATGTTTAATGCCTGACAAGCTGGTCCCATACCATGTGTTGCGTAAATGTCACCACGGTGTTTTTTGTTGTAATCCATACGCCAGTTATTCCAGTATTCTCCCCAAAATGGTTGAAGACCGTGAATATAAGAACCTTCAGCATGAAGAATTTCTCCAAATAAACCTTGTTGAGCCATGTTTAATGTAGTAAGTTCGAAGAAATCATACACACAGTTTTCTAACATCATACAGTGTTTACGAGTTTTTTCTGAAGTATCGATAAGATCCCAGATTTCTTTCATATTCATTGCACCAGGAACTTCTATAGCTACGTGTTTACCATCTTTCATGGCTTGAGTACCAATGTTAGCGTGATTTTTCCAATCAGTAGCAATGTATACTAAGTCTACATTTGGTAATGCTGTAACTTTTTTCCATGCATTAGCATCTCCATAAAATTCTTGTGCTTTAGGAAGTCCTCTTTTAGTTAGAATCTCATTTGCTTTAGCTGTGTTTTCTTGGGTCATGTCACATAATGCAACTATTTCAACTCCAGGAATATGTGTCATACGTTCTACTGCTCCTGGACCACGCATTCCGAGTCCGATAAAAGCAACACGAACATTTGGAATTGGTGCTGTAGCTAAACGTAAAACATCTTTTTGTCCTTTGGCACGAGGAGGAGTAGGTGTCTTAATCATTTGAGCTGAAGAAGTAGCATATCCTAAAAAGAAGCAGGATATTAGAATAAATTTAAAGATACTAGTTTTCATGTTGAATTAATTTAATTTAATAGTGTGGGACATTCTGCTTTAAGACTGTCTTATCGTTGTTGTCTTTATTTTAATTTTATGGCAAAGTACTAAAATTTATACTTGGCATATTATGATTTAATGGTTTTGTGAACTTAGTTTTTGCTTTGGTGTATTGATTAAAGAAACCTCCATCTTTTAAAAAGAAAAACCCTTTTTCTATACCACCAGAATAGTCCATTCTATATCCTTTTCTACCCGTATTATCTACAGTGAAAGTGGCAGTGTCTATTTCTTTCCAAATTCCTTTGTCATCGCAATACCATTGATTGTTAAACAAAACTTTGCGGGATTTATTTCCTTGTTGTGGTACAAAATTTTCTAAGAAGGAATGAAATCTTTTTAAATAGGTGTTAGTTTGCGGACGATTAAAACTAGCAATTAATATCCATTTTTTTTGTTCAGGTGCATAAAAGTAAGCGGTGTATGTAGTTGAGTTGTCGCTTTGAGGAACTCCATTAAGTAAGAACTTATAAGTGGTTCCTGCTTTCCAGTTGTATTTTAAATAGCTTTGTCCGCCAGATCCTTCATTTCCAAACTCACCAGTTTTTACATTTTCTCCCTTTTTAAGCATTTTAATTTTATGCGAATCTGGAATACTTTTAGGATCATCAGTAACAAAAGGACTCCAAACAGAGAATAATACACGGCGTTCTGTTTCAGAATTTACCTGAATCCCAAAATAACCTTCGCCAAAACCGTTTGCCATATAATAAGATCCTATTTTATCTTCGTTTACAGGAACAGTAATTTCGTTGTAATACCATTGAACATTCACTTTTTCTGGTATTTCGTAATTTAAATGTACAGAAGGACCTCTTCGACCCCAATGAAAAAAATTATCATCATTATTTGGAACATAGGCAACCTTTCCTTGAAGTGCCGCCCCATCAATGATTAATTTAGAAATAGAAGGAAAACTATTTTGTGTTTTAGAGATTCCTTTTATTTTTAAAGCCACATATCCTGTGTCAACAATTTTCCATTCTCCTATTAGAATAGGTTTTTTGTTAGATTGGTCAAATTCGATTTTTTTGAATTCTTTGTTAATGCCAAATTCTAATGTAGATTTTCCTTGAATAGTTACATTTTCATCTGTAGAAATTCGGATTAACCCTGGAGTTGAAACTCTAAAATAAACCGTAAAATATTCTTTAGGGTTAGTCCAGTTTTCTATTCCATTATCAGTTATAGTATTGTTATTCTCATGATTATTAGAACTGAAAGCATTGCCACCAAGAGGCAAATGAATTTCGTTTTTTGAATCTTGTGCTAATACATTTGTACTTAAAAATACCAATGTAAGGAAAGAGAAAATAATTTTAAAATATTTCATTTAGCCTGATTTTAGCTATTATTTGTTTTTTGCATTTAACTTCTCTAGAATCCCCCTTATCAGCAAGGGGGAATTCTAAAGAGAGCCTTATTTACTAACTAACCATTCAATTCAAAATTAGTTTTTTTTCAAAATCTTGTTTATGGATTTTGAGTTAAAGTCCCAGGATAAGCATTTATTTCCGATTGAGGAATATATTGTACTACTCTTAGGCTTGTTGCTGGATAATCTATCATTGGAGAATGAGGTCCAGGATAGTGACGAGTCATTGTTTGTCCATTTCTGTACACATCAGAACCACGGTGTGCTTCAAAAGCAAGTTCTAATTGACGCTCTTCATCAATAAGTTGTGCTGCATTTGTACTTGTTAATGAAGTGTATCCTCCACCTATGATTGATCTTTCTCTAATTACATTTAAATTAGTAACAGCATTTTGATAATCTCCTTTTTTAGCATAAGCTTCTGCCATATTCAAATACATTTCGGCTAATCTTGAAATAGTAGGTGAATGCAGGTGAGAGCTGTTATCTTGTAAAGAACATTTTGTAATGTAGTACATTGGATATACACGATTTAATAACATCATATAATCTTTTTCACCTACATATGTTTTACCTCCATAAACAATTGAATAGCTGTTCTCGGCAGCATTAACCGCTGTAAGGTTGTAATTTACATCTGCTATAGTAATATAATAGCTACCATTTGGATTCGTTTTAAGCGGTTGTTGAACATAGTTATATCCAGTTTGTACATTATCTTTATCAAAAGCATCTGTTATAAAGCGGAAAGCGGCTGTTTTATTATTGGAAGCATCCAATGCATATTGAGGATCAATAAAAGCCCATCTTGCATCTTTCTTTAGACCAGATTTACGTAATAAGTCTAGGTATTTTGCACTTGCATACATTTCTCCCCAACCTTGTCCTTGTATATTAGCATACATACCACCAATACCATTATAATGATCATCTCCAGAGTATTCTGAAGCGACACGTTTAACAGCAAAAATAGTTTCAGTTTGCCCGCTTGCATCAGGTGCAAAAGTGTTGTATTTCATAAAATCGTTTCTACTAAGTAAATTGTAACGACCACTAGAAATTACTTTGTTTGCATATTCAATAGACAAATCAGCATATTGTTGATTTGGTGTTTCATATGTACCACTCATGTATAAATACACTCTAGAAAGCATTGCTTGTGCCGCTTGTTTAGTAGCATAACTTGCTGTTCTGTTTTCATTCATTAAAGCTTCTCCTTTTTTAAGGTCACTTATTGCTTGCTCATAAGTTGCTTTTACAGTAGTCCTGTCTGGTAGATTAATGTTGGCTAAATCATCAGGTAATCCATTTACAATTGGCACGCCTAAATTAGTTTCTGGTGATTGTGCATAAGGTCTACCGAATGTTTTACCTAAATAGAAATAAAGCATTCCTCTTAAGTAATACGCTTCTCCTAATTGTTGATCCATTTTAGAGCTTTCGCCTTCAGAAATCATTTTCATAAGGTCACTTGATTGTGAAATAACTTTGTAGCTATTATTCCAAAAAGTGGTTAATCTATCATTTATAGGAGTATGTTGATAAGAAATAAAAGGGAAGAATCCATCAGTAGAGGTTCCTCTAATCATGATATTATCTGCAGAATACTCACCAATACGGTGCATCTGATCCGACCAATTCTTAAGTTGTGCGTAACATCCGTTAAGAAGTACTTCTACAGCAGCTTCTTTATCGTTCATGATTTTATCTTTTGTGTAAGAGCCATATGGTTCTCGCTCTAACTCACATGAAGATAGAAAACTGAGGGTAATAAATAATATGAATATTTTTTTCATGATTTTGAGTTTTTAAAGAGTAAGATTAAAACCTAATACAAATCGGCGTGATTGAGGATATACAGAAGTTGAAACTCCAGTTATCGATCTTGTACCATTTCTTAGTTCATGTGGCGGTATCTCTGGATCAACACCTGAGAAATCGGTTAATGTAAACAGGTTTTCACCAGATACAAATATTCTAAGATTTGATATATTCAAGCGCTCAATAGATAGATTATATCCAAATGATACACTTCTTAATTTCAGGTATGATCCATCTTCTAAGAAACGTGTTGATGCTTTATTAGAGTTGCTTGAATTATTGTAAACAGCTTGTGGATGAGTAGCAATATCGCCTTTCTTTTCCCAACGGCTCCATCCACTCTGAAGATTCATTTGGTTACGATCTGTATAAGCTCCGTCTGAATCAAACTCGGCACGAGCATAGTTATAAATTTTACCACCTACAGAGTACGTGAATGTAGCTCCAAAATCAAAGTTTTTATAATTTAAAGTAGTCGAAAAACCTCCAAAATAAGATGGAGTGTAAGCTCCTGCAGCAATAGGATTTTTTGATGCTTCACCGTAGCTTGACGTTTTAACGCGTTCTCCAGTTGTAGCATCGGTTTTATACCATTCTGGTTTTCCGTTGTCAGAATTTACGCCTGCCCACTCAGGAAGATACCAAGTATCTACATCCATTCCTGGTTTTAATAATTTAGATGCCGAACCAGCAATACCAGTTCCGTCACCAACAATAATTTGTTGTTTTGTTCCGTAAAGGCTTGTTACTTTATTTTTGTTTATTCCAATATTAGCATCTACATTCCATTTCCAATTTTCATTTTTAATGATATCAACATTTATAGATGCCTCAAAACCTTTATTATTTACAGCACCAACATTTCTCCAAATGCTAGTTACTCCAATTACTCCAGGTAGTGGTACTTCGTATAATAAACCAGAGGTATCTTTGTCATAATAATCTAATGTTATGTTCACTCTGTTTAAAAAACTTACATCTAAACCAAAGCCTGTCGTAAAAGTTTTTTCCCAGCTCAAATCAGGGTTTCCTATTTGTGAGATAATAGCACCTGGGTTTTCATTATATCCTGTAGATACAGAGTACAATGGCAAGTGAGGATATAAGTTTGTTGGTCTATTTCCTACTGAACCATAACTAGCTCTAAGTTTTAAGTTGTTGATGTAATGAGCTTTAAAGAATTTCTCTTTATGAATATTCCAACCACCACTGATAGAAAAGAAATTTCCATATCTAGCATTTTCTCCAAAATTAGAAGCCCCATCACGACGGATAGAAAATTGTGCCATATACCTATCATCATAAGTATAATTGATGTTGGTTAACAAAGATTGTACAGCCCATTCTGATCTTCCACCACGAACTTTTTCAGGAACTGTAGCAGCGTCTGGAACAATGAATCCAGGAGGTATTCCGGTTGCAATTCCTTCAGTATTTTTGCCTTTATATTCATTCCATTCGTATCCAGCAACTGCATTTATAGCATGAGCACCAAATGATTTGTTGAATTTGAATAATTGATTGCTATATAGTCTATTATTGCTACTAGTTTTGTCAGTAATTCTTCCTTTTACAGATAACCCTTCTGAAGATCTTGGATCAGCGTAGGCCATTGAATTAAAGTTTGAAAAAATATAGTTATTTGTAGAAGTAAATGTTAACCAGCTATTTAGTTTAACATCAAAGTCTAGGTTAGTTCTAACACTATATCTTTCAGATTCGGCATAATTCCATTGTAAATCGTACAAATAGTTAGAACCTGTTGTATTTACCCAAGTTGGGTTAGGTTGATTACCTACCAAAGTTCCGTCAGGTAAATATGGACTATCCCAAGGCATATTGCCATACATAGCGCCTACAGAATGCTGTCTGTCTTCAGTTTCAGAGCGAGTAATATTTGCTTGAGGACGTATAGTAATCCAATCATTTAGTTTATAACTAAATTTAAGAAGTAAGTTGTAACGAGTGTAATCATATCCTTTTACAGCACCAGTTTCGTCATATACTCCAAGAGATACATAGCTTTTAAACACATCACTACCACCATTAACCGAAAGGTTAAAATCTCTTGCAATACCTGTTTTTGTTGCATTTTTCCACCAGTCGTAATTTTTATTTCTTAATTCTGGAGTCCACCACCAAGCATTACTGAATTCTTGTTTGTTTGGAAATGAATCATATAGATCATATAATTCTGAACCGTTCATGATGTCAAAATTTCCTGAGTTAACAGTTGTAGCAGCAGTCTTAATAGAAGCATTAATGGTTGCTTTACCGCTTTTACCACTTTTTGTAGTAACAATAATTACACCGTTTGCTCCCTGAGAACCATATACAGCTGTAGATGCAGCATCTTTAAGAACCGTTAACGTTTCGATATCAGCAGGATTCACATTTCCAGAACCGCTACCTACAATAACACCATCAACTACCCATAGTGGGTCAGTACTTCCGTTAACTGTAGTTTTTCCACGAATAACTATTTTTCCAACATCACCAGGTTGTCCGTTACCAGAACTTACATATACCCCAGTTGCTTTACCAGATAGTAAGTTCTCAACAGTTGGAGTAGTAGCGTCAATTAGTTTTTTATTATTAATGGTTTGTAAAGCACCAGTAAGACTTTCTTTTTTAATTTTGCTGTAACCTACAATAACGACCTCGTCCATTACTTCTCCTGCTTCCTTAAGAGTAACAACAATTGGGTCTTTTCCGATTGTTACTTCTTGTTCTTGCATTCCCATATAAGAAATAACCAATACTGTTTGGTTAGCTGCAACCTCAATGGCAAATTCACCATTGTAATCTGTTTGTACCCCAATGGTAGTTCCTTTAATTAGGACGTTTACTCCCGGGAGAGGTAGTCCCGAAGCATCAGTAACTTTTCCTTTTACAATTTTTTGTACAAGTGCTAAATCAATTGTGTTTGAACTATTTGATTTTGATGGAGCAGCTGTTGAAATTTGAAAAGTCAAAGCGAACAATGAAAGAATTGTTAATTTGATTTCCTTCCTAGATGGTCTGTTAAACCATAAGTCTCTAGGCTTTTTTTTAATTAATAATTTCATACTCTTAAAAATGTGTTTGGTTAATAATTTGTTTTGTGTTGTGTTAACTGGTATTCATTTTTATTATAATCGATTTAAGGTATTATCGCCTTAAATGAAAATCGTTATTCTATATACTTCTTGACTATTAATTATTTTAGGAAATCATCTTTTCTGAGCTTAAAATCACACACTTTTTCTTATTTATTTAGAGGTTATTTTTTAACATAAATTGTGTTTTATTTTTTAAGATATGACGAAACTATATATTTAATTTTTATTAAACAAGGAAAACAGCAAAAAATGTGCTCGAACACACAATATTTGTGTTCTCGAGCACATTTTTTTTATTGAAAATGTTTTTTTAGTAATAAAATTCTAGTTTATTACTAAAAAATAGGCGCCTAGTTATTTGAGTAAAAACAAGAATTTTGCAGATAATTATTATTAGATGAGGGAATAAGGAAAAAGATTGCTGAAAAAATTATCAAATTTTTATAAAATGATTTAATTGAATGTCGGATAATTTATAATAGAACTGTTAATAAAATAATAATATAGTATCAATATCGATCTTAGGAGCTATATGTTTGAAGTGTTTTTTTCGATTTAATCAATGAATTAAATAAACCTTTAAATACTTGTGTTTATTTAAAGGTTTTATTACTTGAATCTAGAGAAGTTTTTCTTTCTAATCTCAATTAGAAATGAAAAGAGAAAGGAGAATGTTTTTAATTGAAATAGCCGAATATGGAAGAAATTATAATGCGTTATTTTGAAAAAAAAATTATCTTTTGTTATTAAGTGTAATTGAACCAATTTCTTTACCTGAATCATTTAGCATTTGTAGATTTAAAACTTCGGGGTTGGCATCAATTCGTATTAGAGTTCTTGTTCCTGTTTCTGGCCCACCACCAATTACAAAATGATAAGAGTGCTCTTTGCTTGGCTCAAAGATTCCGTATTCATGGGTATGTCCTGCAATAAATAAATCGATTTTGTATTTTTCAAATAAAGTGCCAAACAATCTGCGGCATTCGGTTGTTCCATGTTCTTCATCAGAGTGATAATGTGGGATATGCATCATTACTACACGGAATGGAGCGTTTTTAAAAGCTTTAGATTTCATTTGTTTCTCTAACCAAATAGCTTGCTCCTCGCGATAAGAATCGTAATTAACAGTTCCGCCATATACGGGGTGAGAATCTTTTTTATCTTCACCAGTATCTAAAACAATTGTAAAAACAGGTCCCATTTTAAAACTATAAAATTCTTTCTTATCATAATTGTAATAATAGTCTAATAGATTTCTAGAATATTTGCCTCTAGTTTCGTGGTTTCCTCTTACGAACATAAAAGGCTTTTCAGTCGAAAATAAACTACACGGATTGAGTAAGTGGTTGATAATTTGATTTTCATCTGTTTGATAGTCAAACATGTCTCCGTTAAGAAAAACAAAGTCGTAAGGCTTATTCTGATTAAGTTCTATTAGTTCTTTAAAAGATTCTGGACGATCGTGAATGTCATTTAAAACCAACCAACTGACTTCTTTTTCTTTAGGGTTGAGGGTTTTAAAAGGATAGGTTTCACTACTTATAGTGTCTCCAAATGTAATTTTATAAGGTCGGAAATCTACAATTTGTTTCGAGAAAACTTTGTAGAAATAGTTAGTATTTGGTTTAAGGTTCGTTAATGTTACCGTATTAATTCTAGAATTGGTATTCATCATACCGTGTGTGCATTGTTCGGCTTTTGTTCCTAGTTTTTCGGTTTCACCATATTCTATCCAATTTAAGCAAAGCTGGTTAGTGAGCCACATTATGGTAATGCCATCATTGGTGGGAGCTTGCAGATAAGGTTTTGTTAAAAAATCGTGTTTAGAGTCTGGTACTTCAATATTTTGGGTTGATGCTAAAGCAGATAAAGGTAGGCCTGTTGCTATAACTGATCCTGAAATACCAGCAATAGTCTTCGTTAAGAAGGAACGACGGGAGTTTTTTTCTTCTTTCATAAAAGATAAAAATTTGGTTATTTGTAGTTTCTAAATGATTTTATTTGGTGTTAATGGTAACGAAACTATCAATTATATTGTATTAAACAAAGAATATTTTGTAAAATGTGTTCGTGCACATTATTTTTTGTATTATTGTAATGATTGTGCTAAAACGATAATTTAAGAATGATATGAACGAGGATGTTAAGAATTACGTGGTGAATTTAATACCCAAAAATCAATTGATTGTATCAGGAAAGGGCGATTCTGATTTATGGAATAAAGCAATTGTTCTGGATGATTTTTGCTCGCCTTGGGATTCAAAAACAGTTTCCCGAATTGAGTTTAAAGCCTTATGGGATGAGGAGCAATTGTTTTTTTGTTTTACAGTATATGATTCCGAAATTCATATAGAAGGGAAAGACGATAGTATTGATAGTATCAATAATTCCGATAGGGTAGAGTTGTTTTTTAGACCAGACAGTTCGCTTAATCCGTATTATTGTATGGAAATAGATGCTAAAGCTAGGGTAATGGATTTTATAGCCTATCCTGATAAGAATTTTAATTTTGATTGGTCCTGGCCAAAAGATGATTTAGTAGTTAAATCATCTGTAGATAAAGATTGTTTTGTGATAGAAGGTGCAATACGTATTGCATCCTTAAAGAAGTTTGATTTAATAAAGAATAACCAAATCGAGACGGGTATTTTTAGAGCCAAGTATTCTAAAACAGATGGACATGATTATGAACCAACTTGGATAACTTGGGTGAATCCTGTTACTGAAACACCTAATTTTCATATTTCATCTTCGTTTGGAATCTTAATCTTGAAGGAATAAATTATTCCAGATAAAAGTCAGCATTTTCAGAGTTGATGATGTCGATTGGTAAAAGTGTAACTGCTGGTGTTTCTTTGTGGAAAAGAAAGTGTTCTATGAGGTAAGTTATACCAAGGTAAGCTTGTCTTTTCTGATTTTGATGAATCAAAAAATCAATTACACCCAAGTTTAGATTGTTCACATTTTCATCGATTAAATCGTAACCAATTATTCTGATTTTTTTATCCTTAATTTCGCTAATTGGTTTTGCTATTTGATAGGCTTTAGATGTAGTAATGAAAACACCAGATAAGTCGGGGTTTTCAATAATAAAGTTTTTTAGGCCTAACTCGACATTTGGGCTTTTTAATTTTAGTGTCGTAATCTTGTAGCCTGGAGTTTCTTTCTCGCTAAAGTAATTTTTGAAACCTCTTTCTTTTTCCTGCATGTGAATTGCATTCTTATACGTTTCGTCAATATGTATAATTGCAATATGGCCTTTGTCTAGTATGGTATTTAATAATTTAGCAGCTACGCGGCCACTTCTAAATAAATCTTGTCCGACAAAATTCTTAATTAATGTAGATTCTACTTGATTATTGAATGTGTTAACTATAATGTTTAAAGAATCGTATTTTTTTATAGCTTCTAATGTTTCTTTATGGAATAATGGAGCTAGCAAAACTGCGTCTGGTGCTTTTTCTATAATGACCTCAGTAATACTTGTGAATGATTTTGTCTTTTCTGGATTAAAATAAAACGTTTCTACAAGTATATTATATGCTTTAAACTCTTGTATTGCATCATTTATTCCTTTAATGCAAGGAGACCAATACGGGTCGATTTCAGGATCGGGTAAAGCTATGCAAATGCGATAGATCTTATTATTCTTGAGATTTCGGGCAATAAGATTAGGCTCGTAATTAATTACATTTAAAACTTCATTTACTTTTTCTAGCGCCAAAGGGGAAACTTTTCCTCTTTTGTGCAAAACTCTATCTACAGTACCTTTTGAAACTCCTGCTAATTTAGCAATATCTTTAATTGTATACTTTTTATCCATAAGAAGGCAAATATATAAAAACTTTGTGTTTGTTTTTTTTCTGATTTATTTACAAAAAGAAAAGGTTTTTGTATTCGTAATGAAGTTTTTGAATTAACGACATAAGAAGTTAATGTATGAAATTAGTTCAATATAAAACAAAAATATAAAATTAGATATTCTTATTTTAAATATCGTAAATATCTTAATAATTTCCAGGAACAAGTTAAGCAATTTTTATCTGTATATAAATACGTGTGCTCGATAACATAATTTAAGTGTGTTCGAGCACATTTTTTATTTTTTCTTAGGTTAATTAAAATTTAATATCTAGTTTCGTAAAGTTAAAAATAAAATAAAAGCCTGTTTCGTAAACTAATTACAGTGTAATTAAAGAATTACATTGTCTTAATATATTTTAAAAGTGAAGAAAATTATATCATTAGCACCAGGGCGAACTTGCCTTTTTGGAGATCATCAAGATTATTTAGGATTACCAGTTATAGCATGTGCAATAAATAGAAATATAGAATTAACAGCAGTGCAAAATGAGACTTCAGTTTTTAAATTAAACATGGTCGATATTGATCAAGTCAGAATTATCGATATCAATGCGACTTTTGAAGAATTGGAGCCACGTGATTATTTTGCTTCTTCATTACGAGTTTTAAGAAGGCATGGTTGTGTTCCTACTGTTGGGTACGATATTACGATAACAGGAGATATTCCTATTAACTCAGGAACCTCAAGTTCATCGGCATTATTAATTGCTTGGATTAATTTTCTTATAACTTCATATGGTGTTGATTGTGATGTTACACCAGAATTTATTGCACAAATGGGATATGCTTCTGAAGTATTGGAGCATGGAGAGCCAGGCGGAATGATGGATCATTTTAGTATTGGAGTAGGAAATATTGTTCATATTAATACAAGTGTTCCATTTTCATATAATATAATTGGGACAGAATTAAAAGGTTTAATTACAGGAGTTTCTGGAGTTCCAAAAGAAACAATAGGATTAATTGGAGAATTAAAAGGCAATGCTTTATTAGCAATTGATATTGTAAAACGGAATTTTAGAAGTTTTGATTTGCATAAAACTGAAATTGTAGATATACATAAATATAGTAATTATCTGCCAGATAGATTAATTCCGTTTTTTGAAGCTGCTATAAAAAATCACTATTACACAAGAGAAGCTCTAAAAGAATTCGAAAAACCAACGCTTGACTTGGTGAGAATTGGTGAATTAATGAATCTACACCATGCAGTTTTAAGGGATTTATTAAAAATAACAGTGCCAAAAATTGACGACATGATAAACGCTGCATTACACGCAGGAGCCTATGGAGCAAAGATTGTTGGGTCAGGAGGAGGAGGAAGTATTGTTGTAATTGCAGATCCAAAAAAAGAAGCTGAAGTTGTAGCAGCAATATTGGCAGCAGGAGCAAAAGAAGCATATACTGTAAGTGTAGATCCAGGAGCAAGAATAATATAATAATATTAAAATTTTAAAGAATAAAACATGCATGACAATTTAATTATTTTAGCAGGCGGTGCATCTTCTCGAATGAAAAAGGAAGTTGTATTGAATAATTTAACCGAAGAAGAAATAGCTCAAGCAAACGAGCGAAGTAAAGGACTTATTGGAGTTGGTCCAAACGGAAGACCTTTGCTAGATTATCTTTTGCTAAATGCAAAAAAAGCAGGATATAAAAATATCATCATCATAATAGGAGAGCAAGGAGAATTGTTTAAAGAGTTTTATGGTAATAAAGATAAGGATAATGATTTCCATGGTTTGAATATTTCATTTGCAGTTCAGTATATTCCAAACGATAGAGTAAAACCATTTGGTACAGCTGATGCTTTATTTCAAGCGATAGAACAATTTCCAGAAATGAACTCAAAAAGTTACTCCGTTTGTAATAGTGATAATTTATATTCTACAGCAGCTTTGTTAGCTTTAAGAGAAACAAATAGTTTAAACGCTTTTATAGGTTATGATCGTGATGCTTTAGAGTTTCCATCTGAGAGAATTTCGCGTTTTGCAATTGCTAAACTTGATGCGAACAACCAATTATTGGATATACTAGAAAAGCCAACGGCAGATGATTTAGAAAACTATAAAGATTCTGAAGGAAAATTAAGAGTAAGTATGAATGCTTTTAAATTTGATGGAGCAATGTTGTATCCATATCTAAAAAACTGTCCAGTTCATCCAGAGAGAGACGAAAAAGAATTGCCAACTGTACTTTTAAATGCAATAAAAGATAATCCCAACACTACTTTAGGGATCCCTTTCTCAGAGCATGTTCCAGATTTAACTGCCAAAGAAGATATTGCTGAAGTAAAAGAATATCTTAAAAAACATTACCCACAGTTAAATTGGGAAGCATAAAAAATTAACAAAAATTTCATATCTAATTTAGGAATAAGAAGAACTTATTGAGCTACTTTTGTCGTATCATTGCAAAAAAAACGCAACTATTTGTTGTGGTTTTGCAAAAAACAGGAAAGTGTTGATGCTATTTTAGATTGAAAAAACTACTAAATCTATTAACCATCGACCAGAAAAAAATTATGTCAAAGACTGAAAGTGCAATACGTATAGATCAAAGGAGTACAATTATTCCTATGGTTATTTTAACCGCATTATTTTTTATTCTAGGATTCGTTACTTGGCTTAACGGACCTTTAATTCCTTTTTTTGAGTTAGCTTGTGAGCTAACTGCTTCTCAAGCTTATTTTGTAACATTTGCTTTTTATATTGCCTATTTTGTTATGGCAATTCCATCATCTTGGGTTATAGAGAAAGTGGGGTATAAAAATGGAGTTTCGCTTGGTTTAATTGTAATCGCTATAGGTGCTTTTATGTTTTATCCAGCAGCAGCAACAAGAACTTATGTTTTCTTTTTGATAGCATTATTCACAATGGGAACAGGTTTGGCAATCTTGCAAACCGCTGCAAATCCTTATGTAGTTGTTATCGGTCCAAGAGAAAGTGCGGCTGCGCGAATTAGTGTATTAGGAATTGCAAATAAATTAGCAGGATTTATAGCACCATTAGCTCTAACGGCTTTGGTGTTGTCAAATATGCAAGACTACACAGCAGAGAAAATTGCGCTTTTAGATGAAGTTTCTAAAACAGAAGCCTTAAATTTGCTGACATTACAATTGCAAACGCCCTATCTTTATATGGGATTAGTTATTTTGGTTTTGGCACTTTTAGTTAAGTTGTCTCCACTACCAGAAATTGATTTGGATGAAGAAGGAGATGTAATGAATTTGAGTATTTTTAAACAAATAAAAAATGCTTTTAAACACCCACAATTAGTTCTAGGAGTTATTACTTTGATGTTATATTTAGCTGCCGAAGTTTTGGCAGGAGATTCAATCGGAGGATTCGGAAAAGAACTTGGAGTGTATGGTAAAGATGGTAATTTCTATTTAAAATTAACCTCATTTACAATGTCTGCAATGGTAGTAGGGTATATTCTAGGAATTACATTAATACCAAAATATCTTTCGCAAGTTACTGCTTTAAAAGCGTCTGGAATTTTAGGATTAATTTTAGTAATTTTAATAGTTGTTATATCGCCAGAAATAACCGTTCAGTTTTCGGGAATTCCTGACATTCCAGTAGTTATAATTTTAGTAGCATTAATGGGACTTGCAAATGCACTTTGTTGGCCAGCAATATGGCCAATGGCATTACAAGATCTAAAAGGATATACCAAAATAGGAAGTGCAATTTTAATCATGGGTATTATAGGAGGAGCAATCTTTCCTCTTATATATGGAGCTTGGGCTGAAAGTATTAATACTGCTAATCTAGCAAACGGAGTGGCTAAAACGGCTAAAAGCGGAAACCAGATAGCGTATTTAATGTTAGTGCCTTGCTATTTGATGATTATATTTTTTGCATACAAAGGGCATAAATACAGAAGTTGGTCTCGCAATTAAGACAGATAAATAATTTAAGTAAATATAAAAAGAAGCGAATAATGTTAAAAAGTTCCATAGATAAGGCGACAGGTTTCGAAAAAAGATTCGAAAACATTGACACGGTGGTTTTTGAAAATTCAACCGAGGCATCTAAAGCAGTTGCAAAGCAAATAGCAACACTTATCAAGTCAAAACAAGAGAATAATGAATCATGTGTTTTAGGATTAGCTACAGGGTCTTCACCAAAAGGTTTATACGCTGAGTTAGTACGTTTACACAAAGAAGAAGGATTGAGCTTTAAAAATGTAATCACTTTTAACTTGGACGAATACTATCCAATGGAGCCAGATTCTGTAAATAGTTACGTGCGATTCATGAAAGAATTGTTAATGGATCAAGTAGATATTTTACCTGAAAATTATCATATTCCAGACGGACAATTATCAAAAGAAGAAATAGCGGATTATTGTGCAGATTACGAAGCAAAAATAGAAGCTTTAGGAGGTATCGATTTGCAAGTTCTTGGAATTGGAGCCAATGGACACATCGGATTCAACGAATCGGGTTCATTACAAAACTCAAAAACAAGATTAGTAGCATTAGATCATATAACAAGAGTTGCGGCAAGTAAAGACTTTTTTGGATTAAACAATACACCAAGAACAGCTATTACACTTGGAGTAAAAAAGATAATGGAAGCCAAGCAAGTTATTCTTCTGGCTTGGGGAGAAGGAAAAGCAGAGGTTGTAAAAAAATCTGTAGAAGGAGAAGTTACCAATAGAATTCCTGCATCATTTTTGCAAGAACACAGCAATGTTGTTTTTGTTTTAGATAAAGAAGCATCATCAAAACTAACGAGAATCAACAGACCATGGTTAGTAGAGAAAATTGTTTGGACAGATAAATTAACCCGTAAAGCCGTTTTAGGATTAGCCTTAGATTTAAAGAAACCAATTCTAATGCTAACCGATGCCGATTATATCGAAAACGGAATGAGCGATTTATTAGCCGATTCAGGACCTGCTTATGATATCAATATAAAGATATTTAATAAGTTGCAAAACACCATTACTGGATGGCCAGGAGGTAAGCCAAATGCAGATGATACCAAACGACCTGAAAGAGCTGAGCCAGCAAGAAAAAGAGTATTGATATTTAGTCCGCATCCAGATGATGATATTATTAGTATGGGAGGAACATTCATGCGTTTGCAAGAACAAGGACATGAAGTACACGTTGCTTATCAAACTTCAGGAAATATTGCTGTAGCAGATGATGAAGCATTGCGATTTGCAAGATTCGTTACCGATTACAACGAGAAATTTGGAATCAAAAGTGTTGAAGCAGAGAATATCTACCAAAAAGCAGTAACATTCTTAACAAATAAAAAGAATAGTGAGATTGATATTCCAGAAGTTCGTTATATAAAAGGATTAATCAGAAAAGGAGAAGCACGCTCAACAAGTCACTTTGTTGGTTTGCCAGACGAACAGATTCATTTTATGGAACTTCCATTTTATGAAACAGGAACAATCGAGAAAAAACCAATTGGAGAAGAAGATATTCAACTTACAATGGATTTAATCGAAAAAATCAAACCACATCAAATATATGCTGCAGGAGATTTAGCTGATCCACACGGAACACACAAAGTATGTCTGGATGCAATTTTTGAAGCAGTAAAACGATTAAAACCAAACCCATTCATGGATGATTGTTGGTTATGGTTATACCGTGGAGCTTGGCAAGAATGGGGAATTGACGAAGTAGAAATGGCAGTGCCAATGAGTCCAGATCAGGTACTAGCAAAAAGACACGGAATCTTTAAGCACCAATCACAAAAAGATGGCGTTGTATTTCAAGGATCAGATGCACGTGAGTTTTGGCAAAGAGCTGAAGACAGAAATGCTGAAACTGCTGAATTATACAACCAATTAGGTTTATCGCGTTACGCAGCTATGGAAGCTTTCGTGAGATGGCACTATTAGATTTCAGTTTTTAGTCTCAGTAAGCAGTCAGTCTGTAAACTGTAACTGATACTGTATGCTATTTTGAAATCTGTGGCAAAAAAAAAATAAAAAAGTTATTGAAATAATAATAGCTTTGCATTCAATGGAAGCAAGAAGAGAGAATAAGTTCATATTCTTTTTTCTTGCTTCTTTTTTCTTAAAAAAAATGGAACAAGACAAAAAACTTCTCATAAAATTAGCTCACACTAAAATGCCTTTCGGGAAATACGAAGGACGTTTTCTTATTGATTTACCTGAATATTATGTTGTTTGGTATCATAATAAAGGATTTCCTAATGGTGAATTAGGGCAGCAATTAGCACTTGTGTATGAATTAAAACTTAACGGTTTAGAAGAGTTGATTAGAAATATCAAAAAACAATATCCCAAGCCTTTAAAATAATAAATTAACAAAAAAAGACATGGAGAATAATTTTCAGCAGTCAAATGTGGACCAAAGTATGAGTATTGCAGCGTTAGTAATAGGAATAGTGTCTATTATAGTTGCTTTTATACCTTGCATTGATATACTAGCCATAATTGGTGGGGTTTTAGCAATATTTTTTTCAGCAATAGGAATGTCTCAGGCAAAAAGTAACAATACTTCAACTACATTATCAAAAGTAAGCTTTATTTTAGGGATCATAGCATTATTACTTGCGGTTGTTTTTTCTTTATTTTATAGTTTTATTCTCGGATTATTAATGGAGTGAGATTAGTAAAAATTGCGATTTTGATATTTCATTTTAAGGTTTTATAATTTAACATGTCTAAGTGGTCTAAAAGTCTAAATAGGTTTAGTAATCATTTATTTGTTAATAACTTTGCTTTATTCTTAGTTTTTAGCATAAGTGTTTTTCTATTTTTGTAATAATTAAGATATAAAATATATGGAAAATAATTTAGGTTCGTCGAATGCAGGTCAAGGAATGGGTATTGCTGCTTTGGTATTAGGAATTGTAGCGGCTATAGCTGCATTTATTCCTTGTTTCGGTTTAATTGCAATACTTTTTGGAGTACTAGCTATCATTTTTGGAGCAATAGGCTTATCGCAAGCAAAAAAAGAAAATGCTCCTACGACAATGCCAAAAGCAGGTTTGATACTAGGAATAGTTGCAACAGCTTTTGTTATTATATGGATGTTAGTTGTTGTAGGAACAATTGGGTCAGCTGTTGTGTCTCATAAAGATGAGATCGGTAAAGCTTTAGATTCTATAAATGCTGAAACGGAAAAACTACAAGATTCTCTAGAAAATAGTGTAGAAGTAACAATAGACACGGTTAAAGTAGAAGTAGAGAAATAATATATATTCTTTGGAAATAAAAACTTCTTATGGAATAGATTCTTATAAAAAGATAAACTTAATTTTTATTATATTAATTATGTTTATCTTTTTTTATTCCTATTTGTCAACCTTTTTGAATTTTGGAATACGCTCTACTTGCGAAGGTATGCCAATAAGCTATTGTAAAAGCCGTGGCTTAACAAGGGCCTTTTCTCAAATTCTGAATTTTAACTTCAAGCAGGCAATTGCTTACAATGCCTACAGCTTAAAAATTTTTTTATTTTTTCTAATTCAATTATTGGCTCGTTTGGTCATTAATAAAACAATTAATTTTTCTAATTTTAAGTTAGTATTGACTTTTGATATCATTTGCAGTTCTATATTTTTTGTTTTTTCATTTTATAACTTAGTTGTAATATAAAAATTAAGACTGAATAAATAGATTGATTAAAATGGGGTCTATTTGAAAAGAAAAATTATGAATTACGGAAACAACTAAACGTTCTGTTTGAAAAAATGAAAATTATCTAATTATCTAATTGACAATTTGTCCAATTTAATTTGTACTTTTGCCACGTTTTTTACACAACTACAATACAAACAACAACAGAATGAATCAAACGAAATATATTTTTGTTACAGGTGGTGTGACTTCTTCATTAGGAAAAGGGATTATCGCAGCATCTTTAGCAAAATTGTTACAAGCAAGAGGTTATCGCACAACTATTCAAAAATTTGACCCGTATATAAACGTAGATCCGGGTACATTAAATCCGTATGAGCACGGAGAATGTTATGTGACTGATGATGGCGCTGAAACCGATTTGGATTTAGGGCATTACGAGCGTTTTCTTAACGTTCCTACATCGCAGGCTAATAACGTAACTACTGGTAGAGTATATCTTTCGGTTATTGAAAAAGAGAGAAGAGGAGAGTTTCTTGGAAAAACGGTACAAGTAGTACCTCATATTACCAACGAGATTAAAGATAGAATGCAATTGCTAGGTAAATCTGGTGATTATGATATTGTTATTACAGAAATTGGTGGAACAGTAGGAGATATAGAGTCATTGCCTTATATCGAGTCAGTTCGTCAGTTGGTATGGGAATTAGGAGAAAATAACGGAATTGTTATTCACTTAACGTTAGTACCTTATTTAGCTGCTGCGGGAGAGTTGAAAACAAAACCAACACAACACTCTGTGAAAACTTTAATGGAAAGCGGTATCAAAGCTGATATTTTAGTTTGCAGAACAGAACATGAACTTTCAGATGAATTACGTAACAAACTTGCTTTGTTTTGTAATGTTAAGAGAGAAGCTGTAATACAGTCAATCGATGCATCTACAATATATGAAGTGCCTAATTTAATGCTTGAAGAAGGATTAGATGTAGTTGCTTTAAAGAAATTGGATTTACCTAAAAAAGCAGCTCCGGATTTAAAAAACTGGAATACGTTCTTAAAAAGATTAAAAAATCCAAAGCATACAATTAATATTGGTTTGATCGGTAAGTATGTAGAAATGCAAGATTGCTACAAATCAATTTTAGAAGCATTTATTCATGCAGGAGCTTCAAACGAAACCAAAGTAAATGTAGTCTCTATACACTCTGAGCATATTAATGCAGACAATATAGAAGAAAAATTAAAAGGTTTAGACGGAATTCTTGTTGCTCCAGGTTTTGGAGAAAGAGGAATAGAAGGAAAAATTGAAGCAGTACGTTATGCACGTGAAAATAAAGTTCCGTTTTTCGGAATTTGTCTTGGAATGCAAATGTCAGTAATCGAATATTCTCGTAATATTTTAGGATATACAGATGCAAATTCAACAGAAATGAATGAGAATACCGCTCATCCAGTTGTGAATTTGATGGAAGAGCAAAAAACAGTAACTGATAAAGGAGGAACAATGCGTCTTGGAGCATGGAAATGTGATATTACACCAGATTCATTGGCATATAAAATTTACGGCAAAACAACTATATCTGAGCGTCACCGTCACCGTTATGAATATAACAGTCAGTACGTAGATGAATTACAAAAAGCAGGATTAATTGCTTCAGGAGTAAATCCAGATACAGGATTGGTAGAGATTGTAGAGTTAAAAGATCACCCATTTTTTATCGGAGTACAATATCATCCAGAATACAAAAGTACAGTTGCCAATCCGCACCCTATTTTTGTGAATTTTGTAGCTGCTGCAGTAACAGCTCACAAAAAATAATACGTATTTGTATAAGTTTCTAAAAACAGAAGAAACGCAAACATAAAATTTAGAATAAAAATTACAATGGAAGAAAAAAAATTTGATCTCAATTCGGTTATTGGTTTTATATTGATTTTTGGTATTTTGATTTGGATAATGTATCAAAACAAGCCTTCTGAAGCTACTATCGCAGCAGAAAAAGCCAAAAAAGAATTAGTTGCAAAACAAGAAGCTCAAGCTAAAGATGCTGCTGCTAAAACTGCGGCTTTACCAATTGCAACAGCCCCTGGAGATACATTGCAATTAGCAAAATTGCAAAAAACATTAGGTGGATTTGCTTATTCGGCTACGCTTCCTTCTGCTAAAGATGCTTATACAACAATCGAAAATGATGTAGTAAAATTAAAAATTGCCAATAAAGGTGGTTTTATAGTTGAAGCTATTTTGAAAAAATACGAAAAATTCCAAAAAGGATCAGGACAATTAGTAGAGTTGATTAAAGACAACAATGCTAACTTAAATATCCAATTAGCGACTAATGATAATCGTACTTTAAACACAAAAGATTTATTTTTTGAACCTACATTGACTAAAAATGGTGAGGATCAAGTATTATCAATGCGTTTAAAAGCCGGTCCAAATGAATTCTTGGAATACAAGTACGTGTTGAAACCAAATGATTATATGGTTGGTTTTGATCTTCGTTCACAAGGATTAAACAAAGTTTTAAATACATCTAAACCATTAGATTTACAATGGAATTTAAAAACCTATCGTAATGAGAAAAGCATTTCTATTGAAAAGCGTTATGCAGAAATTTATTATGAGCATAAAGACGGAAAAGTTGATTATGCTGGTTTAGGAAAAAAAGAAGAGGTTACACCTGAAAGTTTAAGTTTTGTTGCTTACAAACAACACTTTTTCTCAACTATTTTATTGACAAAAAAACCTTTTGAAAAATCTAAATTAGAATCATTTGATTTAATTAATGACGAAAAAATAGATACAGTTTTTACTAAACAGTTCAAATCTAACATACCGTTAGTATTTTCAAATGGGGAGATTGATTATAATATGAGTTGGTACTTTGGACCTTCAGATTATAAAACTTTAAAATCATATGATGCAAATTTAGAACGAATCATCCCATTAGGTTGGGGGATATTTGGTTGGATTAATAAATTTATCTTCATTCCTTTATTTGGATTCTTGAGTTCAACAATGGGATTATCTTTAGGAATTGCTATTATCGTATTTACGATTATTATTAAAATAGCGATGTCGCCAATTACATATAAATCATTCTTGTCGCAGGCAAAAATGAAAGTATTGCGACCAGAAATTACAGAATTGGGTGAAAAATACAAGAAAGACCCAATGAAAAAACAGCAAGAAACAATGAAGCTGTATAATAAAGCAGGAGTAAACCCAATGGCGGGATGTATTCCAGCCTTGATACAACTTCCGTTTATGTATGCTTCGTTCCAGTTCTTTCCATCTGCGTTTGAATTAAGACAAAAAGGTTTCCTTTGGGCAGACGATTTATCTTCATTTGATGCTGTTGTAAATCTACCATTTAATATTCCTTTATACGGAGATCATATTAGTTTGTTTCCAATATTGGCAGCAATTGCGATTTTCTTTTACATGAAAATGACATCTGGGGACCAACAAATGGCTGCTCCTCAACAAGAAGGGATGCCAGATATGGCTAAGATGATGAAAATCATGATCTATGTTTCGCCACTTATGATGTTGATATTCTTCAACTCGTATGGAGCAGGTTTGAGTTTGTATAACTTTATCTCTAACTTAATTACAATCGGAATTATGTATGTAATTAAAAACTATATTGTAGATAGCGATAAAATTCATGCTCAAATACAAGAAAATAAATTAAAAGAGCCTAAAAAACAAGGTAAGTTCCAAAGACGTTTACAAGAAGTTATGGAGCAACAAGAAGCGGCTAAAGCAGCTAAAGGCAAAAAATAATAGAAGTATTGAAAATAAAAAAATCTCGATTTATCGGGATTTTTTTATACCCGTATAATTTATTAATGAATTGTTTCGTTAAGATTAAAAATAGAATATAAGATGATTTGTAAAAGAATACTACTCGGTTTATTATTATTGAATGCTTTTTTTATAAATGCACAAACATTAAATAAGCTAGATGAAAACGGAAAAAAAGATGGGCTTTGGAAAGGAACTTATGAAGAGTCTAAAAGGCCTCGTTATGAAGGGATTTTTAATCATGGTAAGGAAACAGGTGTTTTTAAATTTTACGATGATACAAAAGCGGCTAGTGTAATTGCAACTAGAGATTTTAGTGCAAATGATGGCAGTGCTTATACTATTTTTTATGATCAAGCGAAGAATAAAGTAAGTGAAGGCAAAGTCATTAATAAACTTTTTGATGGGGAATGGAAATATTACCACCAAGCTTCACCTACTGTAATGACAATTGAGAATTATAGTAAAGGAAAGCTAAATGGTTTGCGATCTGTTTTTTATCCAAATGGGAAAATTGCTGAAGAAATGAATTACTCAAAAGATGTTAAGGAAGGCGCTTATAAAAGATATGCTGAAAACGGAACCATTTTAGAGCAATTGAACTATAAAAATAACGAACTCGATGGAGATGCTGTTTTTAATAACTCGAATGGTGTTGTTGCTTCGAAAGGAATATTCAGAAAAGGAAAAAAAATGGGCAATTGGCAGTTTTTTGAAAACGGAAAACTAGTAAAAGAAGTCAATATGAGTGACCCAAAAAATACAAATGAAACCGCTACTAAGGTTGAAAAGAAGAAAAAATAAAATAACATTAAATATTCAGGTGAACTTCAATTAATAGCTGTTCAATGGATTTGTGTTGTTGTTATTTTGGAGGAATAAATGCCATCAAAAACTATAATAACTTTTATCTACCCTTCGATTGGATAAACTAATGGAAACAATAGTTATTATCTGCAATTAAGGATTAACTTTGCAAAATAATTTTTTTTAGATTTCGAATATATGAAACGTGTTGTAGTAGGACTTTCTGGAGGTGTTGATTCAAGTGTTGCCGCTTATTTGCTGCAACAACAAGGATACGAGGTTATTGGCCTTTTTATGAAAAATTGGCATGATGATTCAGTTACAATTTCTAACGAATGCCCTTGGTTAGAAGATAGTAATGATGCTTTATTGGTAGCCGAGAAGCTTGGAATTCCTTTTCAAACCGTTGATTTAAGCGAAGAATACAAAGAAAAAATCGTTGATTATATGTTCAACGAATATGAAAAAGGACGCACACCAAACCCAGATGTGTTATGTAATCGTGAGATTAAATTTGATGTTTTCATGAAAATTGCATTAAGTCTTGGAGCTGATTATGTAGCAACAGGACATTATTGTCAAAAAGCAGAAATTGAGGTAAATGGTGAAAAAGTATATCAACTTATTGCTGGAGCCGATACTAATAAAGATCAATCTTATTTTTTATGTCAATTGTCACAAGAGCAATTGGCAAAATCATTGTTTCCTATTGGAGCATTAACAAAACCAGAAGTACGCGAGATAGCTACCGAAATGGATTTGGTTACTGCCGAAAAGAAAGATTCACAAGGTTTATGTTTTATTGGAAAAGTTCGTTTGCCAGAATTTTTGCAACAGCAATTACAACCTAAAGATGGTTTAATTGTACAAATTGATAAAAACGACCCGATATATAATTCAGAGAAAGCAACTGGTTTGTCTCTTGAAAAAGAATTAGAATTTGAATCTCAAAAGCTACCTTATACTCCAAATATGGGTAAAGTAGTTGGGAAACATCAAGGAGCACATTATTTTACAATTGGTCAACGAAAAGGACTTAATGTGGGAGGAACAACAGATCCGTTGTTTATTATTGCAACCAACGTAGAAACAAATACAATTTATACTGGTTTAACGAGTCAACATCCTGGTTTGTTTAAAAAAGCATTATTTATAGAAAATTCAGAAGTACACTGGATTCGAACAGATATGGCTTTAAAAAACGGAGAACAAATGGAAGTAATGGCAAGAATTCGTTACCGTCAACCATTACAAAAAGCGACCTTACACCAATTTGAAGGTGGTATGTATATTCATTTCGATGAACCACAATCAGCTATAACCGAAGGACAATTTGCTGCTTGGTATTTAGATAATGAATTAGTTGGTTCGGGAGTAATTTCTTAGATTAGTACTTTTTTACAGAGGGTCTTCCCTTTTTTTAAAGAAGTAACAAATGAAAAGATATTTCATATTTCTTTTTTTAATCATATCATCTGCGACTTTCTCGCAAGAAGAAGCATGGGTTTATTTTAACGGTAAACCCAATTCTCAAGTTTACTACGATACCCCATTATTGATGCTTACGCAAAGAGCTTTGGATAGAAGAAGCAATCAAAAGATAGCTTTGGATCTAAAAGATATCCCTATTGAAACTACTTATATCAATCAGATAAAAGTAAGTTCAGGAATAACTGTTATGGCACAATCTAAATGGTTAAATGCTCTCCATATAAGAGGAACGCGAGCAAATATCAATACGCTAAAGTTATTCTCATTTGTGTCTAAAGTTGACTTTGCAAATAAATCATTAAACGAAACTGCCAAAAAAGGAACCTCGGATAAAGTAAAATCAACAGATAAAAATCTTAAAACTGCTGTAAATTACTCTTATGGTACATCGGTAAACCAGATCCAAATGCTTAATGGGCAAATTTTGCATGAACAAAACTATACAGGCTCAGGTAAAATAATAGCTGTTCTTGACGCTGGTTTTCCCGGAGTTAATACAGCAAGTACTTTTGACCGTTTACGAGTTAATAATAAAATCTTAGGGGGATATAACTATGTTTTAAGAAATTCTAACTTCAATACAGGAGTTTCTCATGGTACAGAAGTTCTCTCTACAATGGGAGGATACAAAGAAAATGCTTTAGTTGGAACTGCTCCTGATGCTTCCTATTATTTGTTTATTACAGAGGATGATGCTTCAGAGAATCCAGTTGAAGAATCACTTTGGGTTGAAGCAGCAGAAGAAGCGGATAGATTAGGAGCTGATATTATCACGACTTCTCTGGGATATTTTGAATACGACAATCCAAATTATAGTCATTCGTATAGTGATATGAACGGTACAACAAACTTTATATCACGAGGAGCGGAAATTGCTTTTAGTAAAGGAATGATTGTGGTTGCGTCTGCAGGTAATGAGGGAGATGCTTTAGAGAAACACATTGGTGCTCCAGCCGATGCAATATCAGTAATTACTGTAGGATCAGTAACGGCAACCAAAGCGTTATCATCTTTTAGTTCTATTGGTCCTAGTTATGATCAAAGAATCAAACCTGATGTTATGGCGCAAGGAACAGCAGCTGTAGTATCGGATGTTTCTGGAAATATTGTTAAAATAAACGGAACTTCATTCTCATGTCCAATAATGGCTGGATCAATTGCTTGTTTATGGCAGGCTTTTCCAAATAAAACAAATAAAGAAATCAGACAATTGGTTTTACAATCATCAGATAGGTATTTATCTCCGAGTACTCAATATGGTTATGGAATACCTAATTTTAGCTTAGCTTTAGATACAGCTTTAAATGTAGAGCCAATAGAAAAAACAGATTTTTTAGTATATCCTAATCCAACCGATTCTGATATTTCATTTACTTTGCCAAAAGATATTAATGAAGCATTAGTAACCGTATATTCTATACTCGGAAAAAAAGTAATTGAAAAACAAATTACAAATCAGGCATCGATAGTTTCGTTACAATCGTTAGATTCGGGAGTTTATTTTTATACTTTAGACGCGAATAACCTCCATAAAACAGGAAAAATCATAAAACAATAATTGGCATTATTACATGAATAAAATAACAACTCTATTTAATATAAAGTATCCAATAATTCAAGCAGGAATGATTTGGAATAGTGGCTACAAACTTGCAAGTGCAGTAAGTAACGCAGGTGGCTTAGGGATAATAGGAGCAGGCTCGATGTACCCAGAAGTATTACGGGAACATATTCAGAAATGTAAAAAAGCAACTTCAAAGCCCTTTGGAGTAAATGTTCCAATGTTGTATCCTAACATTGACGAAATCATAAATATAATTATTGATGAAGGAGTGAAAATTGTATTTACATCGGCAGGAAACCCAAAAACATGGACATCTTTTTTAAAAGAAAAAGGGATTACGGTTGTGCATGTGGTAAGTAGTACTATTTTTGCCTTAAAAGCTCAAGAAGCAGGCGTAGATGCTATTGTAGCCGAAGGTTTTGAAGCAGGAGGACATAATGGTCGTGACGAAACAACAACTTTTACATTGATTCCGATGGTTCGTGAAAAAATTACTATTCCGCTTATAGCTGCGGGAGGAATCGCAACAGGAAAAGGAATGCTTGCGGCAATGATTCTAGGCGCAGATGGAGTTCAGATAGGTAGTCGTTTTGCAGCTTCAACAGAATCTTCAGCACATGAAAACTTCAAGCAAACAATTGTTGATGTTAAAGAGGGAGGTACTCAACTGACATTGAAGGAACTGGCTCCAGTACGATTAATTAAGAATAAATTTTATCAAGATGTTCAGGCATTGTATGAAAAGTGCCCAACAAAAGAAGAACTTGTAGCGCTTTTAGGAAGAGCAAGAGCAAAACGTGGCATGTTTGAAGGAGATTTAGAAGAAGGAGAATTAGAAATCGGACAAATAGCAGGACTTATTCATGATATTAAACCCGCTGCAGACATTATTGAGGAGATGATTTCAGATTTCGAAGAAGCACGTAAACAAACATTAAATTTAGATTTTTAAATAAATGAATCGAATAAAAATATATATAGTATTATTTTTTTTAGCACTTTGTATGCAACAATCCTATGCTCAGAGTTATAAGTTTAGAACTTCAGGTTATAGTGTTTTAGAGAAAAACGAAAGAGGAAAATGGGGCAAGTGGTCAGATCTAGAATTGGTTAATGTTTTAGTAGTTTTGGATACAGATAAAAATCGAATTGTAGTTAATTCACAAGAGACGCAAGTGTATCAAATTTTAGATTACATAGCCAGAGAAGAAAACGATACAGATATTGTATATTCTTTTGTTTGTAAAGATTTAAAAGGAAATGATACTAAATTATCAATCATCACTAGAAAGAAACAAGATAATAGAAAACAGCTGTATATAAATTTCAACGATCGAATTATTGTGTATAATATTTTTACTATCTAAATAGAAACGAACAAACCCGACAGATTTTTAAAACTTGTCGGGTTTGTTCGTTATTGCGGTTTATGAAATTTTAGTTCTTTGTGATTCAGTATCTCAGAAGCTAAAGAAAAATGCTATTCAATGTCCTTAATAAATTCATCATATTCTAGATAGAACATTTCGAGAGCATTCATTTTTTCGAAGTAAAAGTCGAATATTTCATCCCAATAGTTACGATTACTAAAACCAACACCTAGTTTCTCAATCCAAATACGGCTAATAGTTTTGCCACTTTCTAAAGTATATTCTTTTTCAAAAACAAGATCTTTGATGAATTCTTCTTCTAGAATATTTTTTAATGCTTCTAGTTTTTCATAGTAAGCATTTCGTTTGTCATCATTGCGATGCTCGATGTCTATTAAAACCTGTGCTTTTTTGTTATCGACATAAAATTTAAAAGAGAAATCTTTAATTTTGGTATCATAGAGCACCCATTTTCGGGGATACTTTTCGGCAAAAGCGACCCAAAATTCTCTCTTCATTTTCTGTGATTCTTCTTTACTGTACATTTTTAATAATTTGTATAGTCGTAACTATTTTTAATATTTAAGTTCAAAATTATTTACGTACAACGTACTATTTACACCTCCTTCATATAGAATTCCATCGGCACTAGAAGCAAAAACAACGCTAATGTGTGTAGGTTTATCATTAGGACTTCCGTAAAGTCCATTGCTAGGTTTCTGATAATCAGGAAAAGTAGAGTTTAACGTTCCGTAGGTCAAATCTACATTAATATTTTGAAGATTCATACCCATTGTTGTTTCGGTTCTATACCAACCAGTAGCAATACGTTTAATGGCATTGGGATTGTCTCTGTTTTCAAGAATTACATAAATATCAGCTTGATCGGTTTTATTTAAGACCTTGCCTTTTCCATCTTGATAAGGAATTCCAGCAGTGTATTTAATTTCGACAGCAAAGCTTTTGGGTCTGGCAGTAAACGGAATTCCGAATTGTGCTGAAGTAGATGGGTTTGCTATATTCAAAACAAATTTACCTGTAAATAATGTGCCAGATCCCATACGTTGGCCAACGAGTCCTGCCAAACTGCCTAAATCTTTGGTGATAATTTGTGCAATATAATCGGTTCCATTATTTAGATAGGGGTATGTGGTGATATTAGCACTGTTTGTGGTTGTAGTTCCATCATTGGCAGTTGCCCAAATTGAATTGTCGTCAGATCCTGGTTGTTGGTATTTCTTTCCTGATGGAGTATACCAGGTATCGAAATTGCTGTTATCTAATTGTGGATAAGCTCCTTCTTGGGTAACTGTAACGGTATAAGTGGCTTTATTTCCATTTTCGGCAGTAACAATATAAGTTTGAGGAGTTGTAAAGTCCCTAGTAGTTTCTTTATTTGGAGAAAGTGTTGCAAAAGTTGATAAGGCAATAGAGTCGATAGCTAGTTTAGTTATATCAGCTTCTGAATTTATAGTAACGGAGATTGTCTTTGTTTTTGTGTCAATGTTAGAAAACCCAGATTGATTCTGTAAAGTAAAGTAACGAATGTCATTTTTGTCAGATTTACCAAAATACGTGTCATTTACGCATGAAGCGAGGCTTAATAACAGAATAAAAAGTATTGTATTATAGAGTATTGTATTTTTCATCTTTACTTTCGTTTAAGTGGAAAATAATAGTAAAAACCAACATTTAAGCGTAGCAGATTTATGCTAAAATCAGCATCGGTTCCATGTGATTTTTCAGTGATTTCATCATTTGTTTTGGTTTGTGACCAAGAGGTGCTTATTCCTGCAACTTGTGCTCCGACTTCTACAGAAAACCCTTTTACAATATTTACCATGATGCCTGGGTTAATTTGTAATTCGACAACCTCATTTTTAGTATAGATTCTTTTAAGCAGGTTGTCTGTGGTTCTTTCTTCGATTATATTTTTGAAGTTAGCTCCTAAAAGGACTAAATTATATAGATAAAAACGCCCTTTGTTATCAATAGGAATAAAGTTTTTCATTCCTCCATATATTCCATAAGAATCTTTTGCATATTGTACAGCTGTTCGAACATTTTGCTGGTCGGTTTCAATTTGATTGCGGCGATCGTTTTCGTAACTTATTGAACCTCCTAAAGCAAGATTGTCTTTAATGAAGTACCCTCCATCTACACTCGTTTTAAATAAATTTCGAGAGCGATTGCTTATGTTTACAAAAAAGCCTTCTTTTACATCAGTATCTTTGGTTGAGAAATTAAAAGATATTCCAGTATAAATGTTTCCCTTAGATGTGAGCTTGTTTTTTGAGCTTATGCTATCCTTATTGATTTTATTTTGAGCACTAAAAGGTTGGATAAACAATAGTAGAACAAATAAAAAAGAATAGGTGATGATGATTTTCTTAATCATAAATTAGTTTTATAATACTTAAATATTCTGATTTAAAAATATATAGCAGTTATAAAAGTACGATTTTTATTGTGTTTTAATTTGTAAACAAAGATTTTAGAGGTAGGTGTTAATGTTAAAATTTGTGAGATGTTGAATTCTGAACTATATTTATATATTATTTAGAAACTCCTATATGAATTTTCAAAACGTATTGCATTATGTTCCTAGTCTTATTGCTGCAGAACTTCCTGCAGAAGTAGCACATTATAAAATGGCTCCATTGGAACGAATGGAAGTTATGAAAAATATAGATAGCAAAGTTAATAATCCAAGAGTTGCGGCAGTAATGATGTTGCTGTATCCAAAAAATGAAATTGCGCATTTAGTTTTAATTGTGCGTAATGCCTACAATGGGGTGCATTCTTCACAAATTGCATTTCCAGGAGGGAAATACGAGAAAGATGATGATAATTATGCTTATACAGCTTTGCGTGAAACACATGAAGAAATAGGTGTTTTACCTGGTAAAATTGAGGTTATAAAGGCATTTACACCCACTTATATTCCACCAAGTAATTTTATTGTACATCCTTTTTTGGGAATTTGTAAAGAAGAAATTCATTTTCGGCCAGATCCAAGAGAGGTAGCCGATATTATAGAGTTGCCACTTTCAGTTTTTTTGGATGATGAAATTGTTATTGAAACTATTTTATCAACTTCGTATGCAACAAACATTACAGTACCTGCTTTTAAAATAGAAAATCAAATTGTATGGGGAGCAACTGCGATGATATTGAGTGAGTTAAAAGAAGTTTTGAAAGAGAATATTGTAGATTAATTGAACGCTAAAGTAGGGGTTGTTATTTGCTTTAAAAGAATTTTTATATCTATATAATTTATATTCCATTAACTCTTTTTTACTTTTATTTTATATATAAAAGGTTCTTTTGTTTGATATATAGGTAGTTGCGATTTCCTGTGCTGGAGTGACTGTTAGTGAGAAATACAAGAATAAATTTCGTAAGTTTGTCTTTCTAATTTTCAAAATAACACATAAATTTATGGGATTGTTTAAAAGAAATCCTTTTGGCCATATACTATTTATAAAAAAATGGTTAATTCGAATTTTTGGTGCAATTACACACAGACGTTATCGAGGTTTTAACGAATTGCAAATCGAGGGTTCAGAAATTATAAGAAGTTTACCAGATACTAATGTCCTTTTCATATCCAATCATCAGACTTACTTTGCTGATGTTGTAGCTATGTTTCACGTTTTTAACGCAAGTTTGAGCGGGAGAGCGGATAATATTAAAAATGTAGGTTACTTATGGCAACCCAAGATGAATATCTATTATGTTGCTGCTAAAGAAACCATGAGAGCTGGTTTGTTGCCAAGAATTTTATCCTATGTTGGAGCAATAAGTGTAGAACGTACTTGGAGAGCTAAAGGTGTTGATGTTACCGAAAAAAGAGATGTAAATCCTAATGATACCGAAAATATAAAAATTGCTCTTAATGATGGATGGGTGATTACGTTTCCGCAAGGAACTACGAAGTCATTCAAACCAGTTCGCAAAGGAACTGCGCATATTATTAAAGAGCATAGACCGGTTGTTGTTCCAATTGTAATTGATGGCTTCCGTCGTTCTTTTGATAAAAAAGGATTGCGAATGAAAAAGAAAGGAATTTTACAATCGTTTATAATTAAAGAGCCACTTGCTATTGATTATGATAATGATACAATTGATGAAATTGTAGAAAAAGTAGAATATGCCATTGAGCAACATCCTTCATTTTTAAAAGTTATTCCGGCAGAAGAACTAAAATTAGAAGAAGAATTGAATAAAATGCGTAGATGGGGATATTAGTTTTCTATATAAATATAATTTTCTAAAAAGGGAGCTGTAAAATATATTTTACAGCTCCCTTTTTTATTTTAAATGTATTTCTTAACCTTTGCGCCTTTGTGGCTCTGTTCTAAAATATTGTGATTATAAATCAATCTTTTTAAGTTCTTTATAATTGTCATACAATCTTCGGAGTAGCGTGCCGTATACAAGTCTGTAGAAACACCATACTAAACCTAATGATATAAGGGTAACTAGAAGTAAAATACATATTACCATTAGCATTACTGTACCGTTGGTCGCAATTTTCTCTTTAAGGTAGTTCATCTCGGGACTTGAGAAAGCAATAAAGAAGCTTATAATTGAACTAAAAACTACCATTGCCAAATTATACCAAACATAGTATTGAACCGTTTTACGAGTTTTTAAGATGCTACTCATTAATAATTTGGTAGATTTTGTAGTCGATATAGTAGTGTAGTTTTTATAGAAAAAATACACGAAAATTAGTACTACAATATAATTAAAGTTTGTTATCACTTCAAGATATAGTATGTATTCAGGATGATTGATTTGTTTTAAGAAATCATCAATGCTAAATACGAAATTCGATGCAGTCCAAAATAATATTTCTAGAAGACTTATAACCAAGATCCATTTTACAATCGATGAAGATTTTTTGTGAATCATATTATAAATTTCTACCTCAGATACTTGCTGAAAAGTATCTGCAGTTTTATTCCAATCTTTTTTTAGTAAATCCAGCTCTTTCATATTTATTTTAAGGATTTAATATTTTTTTAAGTTTCCCTTTAATTCTGTTCATTTTCACTCGTGCGTTAACTTCACTAATTCCCAAAGTTTCAGCAATCTCTTGATAATCTTTATCTTCAAGATACATAAAAATCAATGCTTTTTCGATATCGTTTAGTTGGTAAACGGCTTTGTACATTAACTTAATCTGTTCCTCTTCTTCATAGTTGTAATCAACTTCTTTTATAAAATGTTGGTGATTTTCAAACTCTACAGTTGCTATCGAACGCTTTGTTTTTCGATATAACGTAATAGCGGTGTTTAGCGCGACTCGATAGGTCCAAGTAGAAAATTTGCTATCACCTCTAAATTTTGGATATGCTTTCCATAACTGAATCGTAATTTCTTGAAACAAATCCTTGTGAGCATCTTGGTTAGCAGTATATAATCTACAAATTTTGTGGATTATATTCTGGTTTGCCTGCAATTGCACAACAAATGAATGTTCTAAATTATCGTTCATATTGTATTAGTAGTATTAATGCCGATTTTGTTACAGTTTTTATTGCATAAAGAAAAAAATTATAGTTCTTTCTCTTTGTAGTAATTAATCATTAAATCAACAAATTTGCTATAGCTATCCATGCCATCTTTTTGCTGATTCATTTTCAGGAAATTGTCATAAAAAATATGAAAACCAGTTTCGATAAAAGTTTCATATTGCTTCCAGAAATCTTGGCTCTCTTTATAATTATTTAGAATTCCAGGATGAACGGTTTTTACTATTTGGTTAAATAATTTTTCATCTTTTGCCCTTAAAATTCCTAAACAATAACGTAAAGCCATGCTATAGCCAGAATATTGTATGTATAAATTGTCGTTTTTTACAGAAGCCAAGAATCCTATAAAATTGCATTCACTCTCGCTAGCATAACCCATTTGGTGTGCCATTTCATGGTTCGCAGTCATCGGAAAGCTGTACATCGGACCAAGATTGTTTACTTGGGCTTCATTGGTAAATGGATTTAAATAACCGCCAAATCCCATATAGGTAAGAGGCAGACTGAAAAGCGATTTTTTTACACTTAAATGCGAATAGGTAAAATAAGGGTGCTCGGTTGCGAGATTATTATACCCATTTACATTCATTTTAAAAATTTGCTCTTGCGAATATGGAGATGTAACTTTGAGGTTGTTGTTTTTAGTTATTTGAGATTGAATTGAATTCGTTTTTGTGATTAGTTTTTTTGTAAAATCTAATAAATCGGCATCGGAATATTCTCTTTGTATTCCCATTTTTTCAAATAAAGGCACTCGGTAATAATTAAAAGCCCAAAGAAAATGGAATAGAAAATAGAATACCGAAAGATAACTTAAGATAGCCAAGATGTTATCCTTCCATAATAATTTCCATGATTTTCGTTTTAACCAAAGCCATCTTAAAAATAATACGATCAAGACAAAATAGATACAATCACCTATAGAAAAAGGAATCCATCCGAGTATGATTCTTGAAAAAGAAGCGATTTTTAAATATAATCCAGTACTGTAGTGTTTTTCGATGAATTCAGGAAAAAATGGAATAATCTTTAAAATAATGATTTGCAATAGTAAGAATAAGGGAAGAATGTATTTTCGTTTCACAATGTAAATTTTGAATACGTAAATATAAATACAATATCAATTGTATCGAAAAAGAATTTAAACTTTGTAACTTTGAGATCTGAAAATGTTAAACTTCAAACAAAACATAATGAGTCAAGAAATAAGAAATTTAGAACCAAAAGAACTTTGGAATAAGTTTGCCGATTTGAATGCAGTACCACGTCCATCTAAAAAAGAAGAGCGTGTTATTGAGTTCATGAAAAACTTCGGTACTAGTTTAGGATTAGAAACTTTTGAGGATGAAATTCGTAATGTAATTATCCGTAAACCAGCTACTCCAGGAATGGAAAATCGTAAAGCTATTGTTTTACAAGGGCATTTGGATATGGTACATCAAAAAAATGCCGATACGGTTTTTGATTTTGATACCCAGGGAATAGATATGTATGTTGATGGGGATTGGGTTCGTGCTCGCGGAACTACACTTGGTGCAGACAATGGACTTGGAGTTGCAACAATAATGGCAATTTTAGAAAGTAAAGACATTCCACATCCTGCAATAGAAGCGTTGTTTACAATCGACGAAGAAACAGGAATGACAGGAGCGTTAAATCTAAAAGGAGGAATTCTTCAAGGTCAGATTTTATTGAATTTAGATACTGAAGAAGATGATGAAATTGATATTGGTTGTGCAGGAGGAATTGATGTAACTGCTACAAGAACATATAATGAAGAAGATGTTCCAGAAGGTTCAGTTGGACATATTATTACTGTAAAAGGACTTAAAGGAGGTCACTCGGGGATGGATATTCATAAAGGGTTGGGTAATGCCAATAAAATTATGAACCGTTTGTTGTTTGATGCTTTTGAAAATTTCGGATTGCAAGTAGTTGAGATTAACGGAGGAAGTTTGCGTAATGCAATTCCGAGAGAAAGTGTAGCGAAAGTAATCATATCAGAGATGTTTGATGAAGCTTACATTTTTGACATGCAAGAAATTATCAATGATATTAAAACGGAGTTTAAAACGACTGAACCAAATCTTACGATAGAAATCGTTAAATGCGATTTGCCTGAAAAAGTAATGGATTTAGGAGTTCAAGAAGGTATCATTCGTGCAATTTATGCTGCTCATAATGGAGTTTACAGAATGAGTGCTGATATGGCAGACTTAGTTGAAACTTCGAACAATATTGCTCGTGTTATAGTAAAAGATGGTGAAATTAAGATTGGATGTCTAACGCGTTCTTCTGTTGAAACATCTAAATTTGATTTGGCTAACTCATTGCGTTCAGCATTTGAACTAGTAGGTTGTGAGGTAGAACTTTCAGGAAGTTATCCAGGTTGGACACCAAATGTGAACTCTGAAATATTAGATGTTCTAGTTGGTATCTACGAAAAACAAAATAATGAAAAGCCTAAAGTTGTGGCTTGCCATGCTGGTTTAGAATGTGGTATCTTGGGGACTAATTATCCAGATATGGATATGATTTCTTTTGGACCAACAATTCATGGAGCACATTCACCGGACGAAAGAGCAAGTATTTCATCTGCTCAAAAATATTGGAAATTTGTTTTAGAGATTCTTTCTAATATTCCAGTAAAGTAATAAAGTTGACAGTCGCAGTTTTCGGTAAGCAGTTTTAACTGAGTACTGAAAACTGTGACTGAATACTAAAAATTAGTCTCTTTTAGGACTGTTTTTCTTTTCTCTCTTTTCCTCTTTCTTTTCTTTTGCAGTTTTAAGAGGTTCTTTTTTTTGTGTTTTCTTAGCGTCTTGACTCTTTGCCATGATATTCTAGTTTAGTTAATTTCTTATTATATAAAAGTAAATATAGTAACTATTTTTAGAAGATTACTCTTAATCAGCTATTAAAGCATATCAATTCAAGTTTATTATTTAGAGGGCTGTCTGTATACTTCAATGGAGTCTTTTGCTAGTCGAATTTTGAGCCATGATTTTAATTTATGATTCATTTCTTTATCTAATTCTTTCTTGCTTTGATATAAAACAATAGGAATTATTTCGGTGTTTTGCGCATTTTTATAAGAGTAATTTCCAATAACTAATGATGATATGTAAGGAAAAAGCACTTTAGATTCGTTAGTAATTTGCTCATTGTTGAATTGATATTCAGCTAGTTGTTCGCGTAAGCTGTTAATTAAAATGTCTTTTTTATCGACTAGGTCTTTGCTAGAGTTCATCTTGTTGAGGATGTCTCGACTTATATTAAAAGTATCTTGTTGGATTAATAGTTGGGTGTTTGGTAGATTATAGTCAATTAGTTTTTTATTTAAATTGCTAATTTCTTCGTTGTTAAACTTTTTAGATAAAAATGCAAGTTCTATCTTTTTAGGATTACTGTTGTATTCTATCTTTTTGTATATTATTGGATAATCATGATCTGTGAACTCTTTTTTAATGAAAATTTCAGTCTTTAAACGATAGCTTTTTTCAACAAAAAGCTGATACGCAAAATAGATACTTGGTAAAATCATTAGCATGATAAGTATTGTGATACCGTATTTTACTTGTTTTTCATGTTTTGTATCTAATTGTTGAGTAACAGGGTATTTCAGGAATTTTACGATTATAAAAGTTGCAATACAAATAAACACACAGTTTATAGCGTATAGATACATGGCTCCTAAAAAATAACCGATGTTTCCTAAAGCTAAGCTATATCCAGCAGTACATAATGGAGGCATTAAAGCTGTTGCTATTGCAACACCAGGAATTGGATTTCCTTTTTCGACCCTTGTTACTGCAATAACGCCAACTAAACCGCCAAAAAAGGCAATTAATATATCATATATATTTGGAGAAGTTCTGGCTAAAAGCTCTGATTGTGCTTCTTTAAAAGGGCTTGCGTAGAAATATAAAGTAGAGATAGCTAAACTTACAAATGTAGCAATTAGAAGGTTTTTTATAGACTTCTTTACTAATTCAAAGTCATACATGCCTAGTCCGAAACCTGCTCCGACAATTGGTCCCATGAGAGGTGAAATTAACATAGCGCCAATTATTACTGCTGTTGAGTTAACATTTAAACCAACGGATGCAATTAGTATTGCGCAGGCTAATATCCATAAGTTAGAACCTCTAAAAGATATGGAACTAGTGATGTTCTCAATTACTTTTCTTTTGTTTTCTTCTCCTTTATGAAGATCTATAAAGTTTAGGACTTTGCTTATTTCTTTTTTCATTTACAAAGGAGTTTTCAGAACGTTAAATTACAAATTTTATATCAGAATGTTTCTATGGATGTGCGTTGTTGTGCCAAAAAAAAATCCTCAGCTACTTTTAGTAGTGAGGATCGATTTTTTATATTTTTAAAGGACTAATTACGTTTAAGGATTTTATATTGTTCATAACAACCGCTTATTGCATCCATTATTTGTAAATCGTTTGCGCCTTGTATAAATGAATCAGAATAGTTGCAACGTTTTAAAATCTCAGGAATTTCATCTTTGCTTACTCCAAGTAATACGGCTACGGTTTCTCTGTCAAATTTTGATTCTAATAGATTACGAACAGTATCGTCTTTTTTCATTTCCTTAAGCTTCTTTAATTCTTTAGGGTTTTTTCCGAAAAAATTATAAAGTACATCGGCTGGATTAAAGATAGATCCCAGTACTTTACCAAAAGCATTAGGGGAGTACTCTCCTGCTTCATATCCCTGAGTTAATCCTGATATGCTATAACGGTAGTTTTCTTTTGAAGGAATAAGTTTTGAGTCAACTTCTAGATATCCAGTTAAATTAAAAGGTCTTATTACAACTTCTTCAAGTGCAATTGCTTTTTCGGTAAGCTGAATTTTAGTGACTTTGTTTTTTATCCAGTCATTAGTAACGCGTATTCTTAAGGATTGAAATCCTAAAATAGAGAAGTGTAAGGTGTCATTTGGCTGAACATCAATTTCAAAATATCCTTTTGCATCAGATGTAGCACCTCTTACTTTGTTAAGATTGATGATGTTTACGCTAGATAAAGGGAGTTTTGTGTTGTCGTTAACAATGTAACCAGATACGCGTTGAGGATGCTCTGTGTCTTGAGAAAACGCTGCTGTGGATAGTACTAAAAATAAGAAGACTACAAAATATTTCATAAACTGATTTAAAACTCTAAAAGTAGTAATCAGGATTGAATATTTTGTAGTCTTCTGGTATAATTATCAGAAAATTAACAAAGAGAATTAATCTCTTCTTGGTCTTCTTGGTCTTGATGAATCGCCAAAGCTTTCAGAACGTCTAGGAGCTCTGTCTGAACCACCTTCATTTCTTGGAGCAGAGCTTCTGAAACCACCTTCTCTTGGAGCGGAGTTTCTGTCGCTTCTAAAGCCACCTTCTCTTGGAGCAGAGTTTCTGTCGCTTCTAAATCCTCCTCCAGAACCTTCTCTTCTTGGACCAGAACTTCTTCCGCCACCGAAACCACCACCAGAATTTCTTCCGTTATGGTCACGTCTTCCACCACCGTCATTTTTAGAAATTTCAACATTAATTCTACGTCCTTCTAATTGAACGTTGTTTAATACTTCCATTACTTTATCAGTGTGCTCAGGGTCAGTGTTAAAGAAAGAGAAACCTTCTTTTACATCTACTTTGAAAACGTCATCACGACCTAAGTCTAATGTTTCTTTCAAGTAATCTTTTAATGACATCCAATCAAAATTGTCTCTTGATCCGATGTTAACAAAGTATCTAGTTGCTCCACCATTATTGTTAGGTCTTGCAGTACCATCTCTGTCATCACGTCTGTCAGAACCAGAAGATTGATTAGAGATATCTCTGTTCTTTTTGTAATAAGCAATAAAACGGTTAAATTCAACAGAAACCATTTTCTTGATTAATTCTTCTTTTGTAAGTCCTTCTAAAACATTGTTAATAGCAGGAAGATAGTTGTCAATTTCGTGATCAACTTCAGTATCTTTAATCTTATTAGCTAAGTGCAATAATTGAATTTCGCAAATTTCGATTCCAGAAGGAATTGTTTTTTCTTCAAATTTTTGTTTGATGATTCTTTCAATTGAAGAAATTTTACGTAATTCACTTTTAGTAACAATTACGATAGAAGTTCCTAATTTTCCAGCTCTACCAGTACGTCCAGAACGGTGATTGTATGTTTCAATCTCGTCAGGTAATTGGTAGTTTACAACGTGAGTTACGTTATCAACATCAATTCCACGTGCAGCAACGTCAGTAGCAACAAGCATCTGAATTTGTCTTCCACGGAAAGATTTCATTACGCCATCACGTTGTGCTTGAGATAAATCTCCGTGCAACGCAGCTGCGCTATATCCATCTTCAATTAATTTTTCGGCAACGGCCTGAGTATCTCTCTTAGTACGACAGAAAACTACAGAGAAAATGTCTGGATTAGCATCAGCTAAACGTTTTAAAGCCTCGTAACGGTCACGTGCATTTACTAAGTAAAATTCGTGAGATACAGTCGAAGAACCTGAGTTTTTAGCTCCAACAGTAATTTCTAATGGGTCATGCATGAATTGTTTTGCAATTCTAGCAACTTCTTGTGGCATAGTTGCAGAGAACAACCATGTGCTTTTTTCGTCTGGAGATGTAGATAAGATATTTACGATATCTTCGTAGAATCCCATGTTCAACATTTCGTCAGCCTCATCAAGAACGCAATAGTTGATTTGAGAAATGTTTACCAATCCTCTGTTAATCATATCTTGCATTCTACCTGGAGTAGCCACAATAATTTGTGCTCCTCTTTTTATGTCTCTAGCTTGTTCTGTAATACTTGCACCACCGTAAACAGCTACTACGTTAATACCTTTTTCGTATTTAGAGTAGTTTTTAATTTCGTTAGTAATTTGCAAACAAAGCTCGCGGGTTGGAGATAAAATTAATGCTTGTGTATTTCTATTGTTGGCATCAATTTTCTGAATTAGCGGAAAACCAAAAGCTGCCGTTTTCCCTGTCCCTGTCTGAGCCAACGCAACCATATCTGTGTCTTTTTCCAATAATAGGGGAATCGCTTTCTCCTGTACTTCGGTCGGATTTTCAAATCCTAGATCTAAAATCGCCTTCAGTAACGATTCACTCAATCCTAATTGTTCAAATTTATTCATATGTATTTTTAAAATAGGGTGCAAAATTACTGTTAATTATTCAGATAAACTAATGCTATTTTAAGAATTGTGTATTTATTATGATTTGATTATCAAATAGTTATATTTACGCTTTGCAATTATGTAGTCATTTTTTTAGAAATTGAAGCAAAAAAACGTCTTGAAATTTAAAATTTGTACTATAAAATGTTGCATTTTAAACAATTATTAAATTATGTTCAGAAATTCGATAAGTTGTTGCGTTGCTTTTGCACGATGGCTAATTTTATTTTTGATGGTTAAAGGTAATTCTGCAAACGTTTCCTCATATCCTTCAGGCTGAAAAATTGGATCATAACCAAAGCCTTGATTTCCTTTTTTATTATGAGTAATTGTTCCGTTGGCAATCCCTGTAAATAAATGTTGCTTTCCGTTAAGATTCAATGCAATTACAGTTTTAAAATGAGCATTACGATTAGCTACATCATTTAATCCTTCTAAAACTTTATTCATATTATCATCAGAGTCACGTTGCTCTCCAGCATATCTAGCTGAATAAACTCCGGGTTCACCATTTAAAGCATTTATTTCAAGTCCGGTATCGTCAGCAAAACAATCGTAGCCATATTTTTCAGTTACATAATCGGCTTTAAGGATGGCATTTCCCTCAATAGTATCTGCAGTTTCTGGTATGTCTTCATGGCAGCCGATATCTTCAAGGCTTAGTATTTTTATGCTGCCATTGAGTATGCTCTGTATTTCGAGAATTTTATTTTTATTATTAGAAGCGAAAACTAGATTCATTATATAATAGGTGTATAATTAAAAAATATGTTTACACAAAGTTACAATGTTTTCAGTGAATTTTGACTTTGCAGTTTTTATGGAGTTATTGAATCTTAGTTAAAGTTCAAAACCAAGATAGTAAGGAATTTTAGTTTCACGCAAAATAATCCCAAACTTGTCATTTCGAGGAACGAGAAATCTCCGCAAGAAACTAACTCACAGTATTTTCCTTAAATTATCGAGCTACTCGTGAAGATTTCTCGTTCCTCGAAATGATAAAAATGCACACACCAACTTTAAACTTGAGCTTTAATCGAAGTTCCTTATACCCTTGGTTCAAAACTTTGACAAAGGTGCTCAAAGGCATTACCAACACAATATTTAATCAATCGATTGTAAGTATTGTGTATGAAATGGAATTAGATTATGTTTGAATGAATAATTCATTAACTTAACTAAAAAAGAAATGATTAAGAAAATAACTCAAGTTTTATTTACCGTTGCTATTGTATTGTTATTAGTAAGTTGTAAAAATACTAAGCAAAAACTTCAAGAGTATGTTGCTACTTATAATAGTACTGCAGCAACTTTTAAAGGTGAGCACGTAACACTTACTACTGCCAGAGGTTATATAAACGATAACAAAGTTGAACTGCGTTTTGAAACTAATTTATCAGAAAATGATTCTAATAAAGCAGCAGCTAGTATATCGTTTCCTAAATTATTGAAAGATATGATAAACAAAAATCAAATTCCTAAAGAGTTAATTAAAGAAGGAGTACAGTTTGACGTTTATTTCCTAGCTAATGATAATACAGTTCTTAATAAAGAGGTGTTGAATAATGAAACTTTAGGTATTTTATTGAAAGAATAATTTATTTAGACTTCTGGATTTAATTAAAAAGCCTCTTTGTAATTAGCAAAGAGGCTTTTTAGTATTTATCGTTTAGTAACGCTTGTCAAGTTATCTGGGAAATAGAGTTCAGATAGATTAGTAAATTCATCACCACGCATAAAAATATTGATATCAACATCAGCAAAACGGGTTTTACCTGATGCTGCTAATAATTCATTTGCTGAGTGCAAAGTGTTTTTATGAAAATGGTATACACGTTCTGATTTATCTGTAACAACCAAACCTTTCATTAGCATTTTGTTTTGAGTTGCAACTCCTGTTGGGCATTCGTTATTATGGCAACGTAGCGCCTGAATGCAACCTAATGAGAACATAAAGCCTCTAGCGCTATTACACATATCGGCACCAAGAGCTACGGCATGTAGTATAGAGTATCCAGAAATGATTTTACCACTACCAATTACTCTCATTTTATCTCTAATATTTAATGCAATCAATGTTTTATTCACAAAAATTAAAGCAGGCTCAAACGGCATACCAACTCCATCTGCAAATTCTAACGGAGCAGCACCAGTACCACCTTCGGCACCATCTATAGTAATGAAATCTGGAAAACAATCTTCAGCGATCATTTCATTACAAATTTCTTCAAATTCTTTAGTGTTCCCAATACAAAGTTTAAAGCCAATTGGTTTTCCTTCTGATAATTCACGCAAACGAGCTACAAAATGAACTAATCCTTTTGCATCAGAAAATGCACTATGGCTAGGAGGTGATAAGATTGTAGTATGAGGTTCAACACCTCTTATTTTAGCTATTTGCTCTGTATTTTTCGACGCAGGAAGTACTCCTCCATGTCCAGGTTTTGCTCCTTGTGATAGTTTAATTTCTATCATTTTCACATTTGGGAGTAATGCTTTTTCTTTGAATTTTTCTCCATCAAAATTTCCATTTGCGTCACGACAGCCAAAATATCCTGTACCAATTTGCCAAGTAACATCACCGCCTCCAGCAAGATGAAATTCTGTAAGACCTCCTTCACCGGTGTTTTGGTAGAACTTTCCTTTTTGAGCACCTATATTCAAAGCACGAACAGCATTTTCACTAAGAGAACCAAAACTCATTGCTGAAATATTTAGTAGCGAAGCTGAGTATGGTTGTTTACAATCTTTTCCGCCAACAAGGACACGAGGTAATTCTTCGTTTACTTTTGCTGGAAAAATAGAATGTTTGATTCCTTCATAGCTATCATGATTAAGATTTAATTGAGTTCCAAAAGGAGAGCTAGAATCTATGTTTTTGGCTCTTTGGTATACTAATGAGCGTTGATTTCTTGAGAATGGTTTACCATCAGTTGATCTTTCAATAAAATATTGTTGAATTTCAGGAGCAATCATTTCAAAAAGATATCTAAAATAACCAAGAACTGGAAAATTTCGAAGGATTGCATGTTTCTCCTGGTTAATATTATAAACTCCAACGATTAATAATATTGGAATAATAATAAGGAGTAAGAAACCACGTCCTGATTCAGAATAATAATAAATTGCGGCAACGACTAGAAACAATAAGATTCCGTAAATAAAGAATTTTTTTCTCATGTTTTTTAATGTTTAATTTGAAATGTGTAAAGTATGTAATTGTAAAATGGTTAGCTATATCTCAAGCGAACGTAATTGTGTTTGATTCCTTTTTTATCAGAATCTCTCTCATCGATTTCGAGAATATCAGTTAAAGACTTTAGCATTGGAGTTAATTTTGAAAAGCCATAATTTCGTGGGTCAAATTCAGGTTTCTTTTTTACCAAAAGATTACCTATATCTCCCAAGAAAGCCCATCCGTCATCGTCACCAATTGCTTCAATCGTGTCTTCGATAAGTTCGATGGTTTGTAAGTCGATTTTGTTTAATGGTTTTTCAGTTTGTTTTTCGCTTTGTTTTCCAGTTGGCTTTTCAACAGGTTTTTTAGAGTCAGAAGCAGTAGGTTTTGGATCTTTCTTTTTAATAGCACCATCCAATACTTCAATATATATAAAACGATCACAAGCTACAATAAAGGCACTAGGTGTTTTCTTTTCACCGATTCCAATTACTTTCATACCAGATTCTCGCAATCGAATAGCTAGCCTTGTAAAATCACTATCGCTGGAAACAATACAAAAACCATCTAATTTACCAGAATATAATAAATCCATGGCATCGATAATTAAAGCTGAATCTGAAGAATTTTTACCTACAGTATAACTATATTGTTGAATAGGAGTAATGGCATGTTCTAGTAAAACACTTTTCCAACCGCTTGCATTGGGTTTTGTCCAGTCGGCATAAATACGTTTGGTTGTTGGAGTACCAAATTTAGTAATTTCCTCCATCATACCTTTTACATTACTATACGGTACATTATCGGCATCGATAAGTACAGCAAGTTTCAATTCTCTGTTGCTGTTTAAAGACATTTTATAGGTTTTACAAAATTATAATCTACCAAAGGTAAAATTAAAATTTGTTTTAAAGGAAGTTGCTTTATAATATGTGTTTTAGGATAATTAAATTATTCTGGTTATAAATAAGCTTTTTTTAATTTAAAAATCTATTAAAGATAAATTTGTCTTTTAATAAGTTTTTAAATATATTTGTATAAAATATAATCAACTAACTCTATGTTTTCAAAAGCATGCGAATATGCGATCCGCGCCTCAATATTTATTGCAACTAAATCTTCTCAAGGAATTAGAGTTGGGATAAAAGATGTGGCAAAAGAAATTGATTCTCCAGAGCCATTTACGGCTAAAATAATGCAGATTTTAACCAAAAATGGCATTATTGATTCTGCGAAAGGAGTAGGTGGAGGGTTTGAAGTTTCAAATGTTGCGATTAAGTCTATTAAACTAATCCAGATTGTCGATGCAGTCGATGGGGATAGTATATATATGGGGTGTGGTATTGGATTAAAAGAATGTTCAGAATCACATCCTTGCCCAGTTCATAATGAGTTTAAGGTAATACGTGGGTTATTATTAGATATGCTCACAAATACCACTTTAGAAGAGCTTGCTTTGGGGGTTAAATCAGGAGAATTTTTCTTAAAACGATAAATAAAAACAATCAATATTAAAATAATTTAAATACTTAAAAATGAATAAAAAAGTCAAAATTTCGATTTTAATGCTAATGGGATGTTTAGCAATTACTTCTTGTGGTAAAAAAGAAGCAACTCCAACTACAGAATCAACTGAGATGAATGAAACAACAACTGACTCAGAAGCACAAACTGATGCAGTAAGTAATGTTTTGGTTATTGAAGGAAATGATCAAATGCAATTTAATACTAAAGAACTTAGAGCAGTAGCTGGAAAACCTATTACGCTAACATTAAAACACGTAGGTAAAATTCCTAAAGAAGCTATGGGGCACAACATAGTTATTTTACAAGAAGGTACAGATGAAGCCGCTTTTGCAGCTAAAGCAATTGAAGCTAAAGATACTGACTATATTCCGACTTCTGAAAAAGCTTCAATCGTTGCACATACTAAATTAATTGGTGGTGGAGAAGAAGATACTATTGAATTTACTGTAGATAAAAAAGGAACATACAATTTTTTATGCACTTTCCCAGGGCACGTTGCTATGATGAAAGGGGTTTTAATTGTTGAATAATTAAAGAACTCTAATCCTAATTTATAGGGTTAGAGTTTTTTATTAAACTAATAAAAGACAATTTTATCTTTTATGTAAAAAAAAATAAATATAATATATGAAAAGAGAAAAAAAATTATGGGTTGCATTTTCTTTAGTAATGAGTATATCCTTTGCGGTTTTAGGATATTATGGTTACGAAATTTATCAGCAAGCGCCACCAATTCCTAAACAAATAGTTTCAGATAGCGGAAAACTTATTTTTTCGGAAGATGAAATTAAAGATGGACAAAATGTTTGGCAAAGTATAGGAGGTCAGGAAGTTGGATCAATATGGGGACATGGTGCATACGTAGCTCCTGATTGGACAGCCGATTGGTTGCATCGAGAAGCAATGTTTATTCTAGATAAATATGCGAAAGAAGATTTCGGTAAGGAATTTAAAGACTTGGATAAAGAGAAACAAGCAGCGTTAAAGATACGCCTGCAAAAAGATGTGAGAACAAATCGTTATGATGAAAAGTCACAAACGCTTACGATATCCGAAAATAGGGTTGAAGCTATTAAATATTTAAGTAAATATTATGAAGGGCTTTTTACCAATGATTCTAAATTTGATAAGTTAAGAGAAGAATATGCCATTCCTAAAAACGCTGTAAAAGAAGAAGCTAGAATGCATAAAATGAATGCCTTTTTCTTTTGGGCTACTTGGGCAACAGTAACAGAGCGTCCTAATTCTGATATTTCTTATACACACAATTGGCCAGCGGATGAATTGGTTGGTAATGTTGCTACAAAAGAACTACTTGCTTGGTCAGGTGTTAGTATTATTTTATTGATTTTCAGTATTGGAATTCTAGTGTTTTATCATGCTAAATCGGGTGAAGAAGAAGAATTTCCTCTGCCAACAAAAGATCCAATAATTAATCAAGGAATGACTCCATCGATGTATTTGATTAAAAAATATTTCTGGGTAGTGAGTTTATTAATGATTATTCAAATGGCTTTAGGAATAGTTACAGCTCACTATGGTGTTGAAGGAAATGCGTTATACGGCATTCCGATAGATCAAATTTTACCTTATGCAGTTACAAGAACCTGGCATACGCAATTGGCTATTTTTTGGATAGCAACAGCTTGGTTAGCAACAGGATTATATATTGCTCCGGCAGTTTCGGGTAAAGATCCAAAATTTCAATGTTTTGGAGTGAATTTCTTGTTTATTGCTCTGCTAATTATTGTTTTAGGTTCAATGGTCGGACAATGGTTTGGAGTAATGCAAAAACTAAACTTGGTACAAAACTTTTGGTTTGGACATCAAGGTTATGAATATGTAGATCTAGGACGTTTCTGGCAGATATTCCTTTTAGTTGGATTGTTCTTATGGCTGGCATTAATGATACGACCATTGATCCCCGTTTTAAAGAAAAAAACAGAAGAAAAAAATCTAATCATTCTATTCTTAATCTCTTGTACTGCTATTGCCATGTTTTATGGGGCAGGATTAATGTGGGGAAGACAAACAAACCTTGCAATTGCTGAATATTGGAGATGGTGGGTTGTTCACCTATGGGTGGAAGGATTCTTTGAGGTATTTGCAACGGTTGTTATTGCATTTTTGTTTGTTCGATTGGGATTGTTAAAAACGAAAACCGCTACTTTAAATGTTTTGTTTGCAACTATAATCTTCATGGCTGGTGGTATTTTGGGAACGTTTCATCATTTGTATTTCTCAGGAACTCCCACAGCTATTATGGCATTAGGAGCATCATTTAGTGCACTAGAAGTAGTACCGCTTACATTAATTGGTTTTGAAGCATATCAAAATTATAAACTATCAAAATCTACGCAGTGGATTATAGATTATAAGTGGCCTATTTATTTTATGATAGCAGTAGCATTCTGGAATTTCCTTGGTGCTGGAGTTTTCGGATTCATAATTAATCCACCAATTGCGCTTTATTATGTACAAGGTTTAAATACAACACCTCTTCACGCACATACAGCATTATTTGGGGTTTACGGAATGTTAGGAATTGGGTTAATGCTTTTTGTTTTAAGAAGTTTATACAGAAATATTAGCTGGAATGAGAAACTGCTTAAGATTACTTTTTGGTCATTAAATATAGGCCTGTTTTTAATGGCAGTATTAAGTTTGTTACCAATAGGTATTTGGCAAGCAATCGAAAGCATAGATCACGGAATGTGGTACGCACGTTCATCAGAGTTAATGCAACAACCTACAATGATTACCTTAAAATGGATGCGAGCTATAGGTGATTCTATCTTTGGAATAGGAATTATAACTACAGCTTGGTTTGTCTTTGATTTGACATTAAAAAATAGAAAAAAATAATAAATTAAGAATTATGGAAAGTTTACAAAATAAAACAATTGGAGCGTTTGTAGCTGAGGATTATAGAACAGCAGCAGTATTTACAAAATATAAAATCGATTTTTGCTGTAAAGGAAATAGAACTATTAATGAGGTATGCGAAAAACAGGAAATTGATTCTAAAGAGCTGCTTAAAAAAATTCAAGACGCATTGTTGGCTGAGGATAGCAATAAAATAGATTTTAACTCTTGGCCATTGGATTTATTGGCAGAGTATATAGAAAAAACACACCACCGTTATGTAGAGGATAAATCAATTGTCATTATGCAATTTTTAAATAAACTATGTAGTGTTCACGGTGCGAATCATCCTGAGTTGTTTCAAATAAATGAGCTATTTACCGAATGCGCAGGCGAATTAGCACAACACATGAAAAAAGAAGAACTTATGTTATTTCCCTTTATAAAAAAAATGATAAAAGCTAAAGAAACAAATGGGGATTTGATGCAACCTCCTTTTGGAACGGTATCGAATCCAATTGCAATGATGATGCATGAACATGATACTGAAGGGGAACGCTTTCGCGAAATTGCCAGCTTGACAAATGATTATACTGCACCAAGTGACGGATGCACCACTTATAAAGTAACATTTGCAATGCTAAAAGAATTTGAAGAGAATTTACATACTCACATTCATTTAGAGAATAATATTTTGTTTCCTAAAGCAATGGTCCTAGAGAAAGAATTCTCTTAATAGTAAATGTATATTAATTAGAAAATGCACCGGTAAATTAATTAACATCGGTGCATTTTTATTACTATAAAATGTTAATAATAGTAATGATTTAAACTACTTTTAATTTAAATAAAAATGAAATTGTTATCTGGAATGGGTTCGTATAAAAGTTGGATTATATGTTGCTTCTTTAATTTTTTGATAGCCTCACTTATGGGGTTGTTAATGCGATATCTCTATCTGTTTCCATTAAACGTAAATTATAGCTTTTTACTGCATGCACATTCTCATGTAGCCATGTTAGGCTGGGCATATTTGATGATTTATGTCCTGATTGTTCGTTTTTATCTTCCAAAAGAAAAAAGGGAAAAACCAATTTATAACCAATTATTTTGGATTACTGAATTTGCAGTTATTGGTATGATGATTTCTTTTCCTATCCAGGGATATGCTTTGTTCTCGATTGTGTTTTCTACCATGCATATTTTATTGAGTTATGTTTTCTGTTGGCAGGTTTGGAAAGATAGTTTTGAGGATAAAACAAGTGACCATAAACTTTTACTCACAGCAGTTCTGTTTATGGTTTTTTCAACTTTTGGAGTTTGGTGCTTAGGACCTGCAGTAAGTATGTTAGGAAAGCAAAGTGCATTTTATCAAATTGCCATTCAGTTTTTTCTGCATTTTCAGTTTAACGGCTGGTTTTTATTTGCGGTTCTGGCTTTGTTCTTAAAGCAATTTGAAGATAAAATAGATAAAAAAGCATTTAAAATATTCTTCATTTTACTCATTGTAGCAACATTCTTAACTGTTGCATTTCCTGTGAGTTGGTATCTCGAAAACAATTTATTAAGTTGGATTAATACTGTTGGAGTTGTTCTGCAATTGGCTGCTTTTGTTTATTTCTATAAAATGCTAAAACCTCAAATAGTTTGGTTCAAAGTAAATTTAGACTCAACGACTAAAATGGTATATGGTTTAGCTTTATGTTCGTTATTCTTGAAAATCTGCATACAATTATTAGTTCTTATTCCTAATTTAGGGGAAGTATCACACCAAATCCGGAGCTTTATAATTGGTTTCATCCATTTAACAACTTTAGGTGTAATAACAGGTTTTTTGTTTGGAGTATTAATTCAGAATAAGTTGCTTTCGTATCAATCTTATTTGCTTCGCACAGGAATAAAATGTTTTATTTTGGGATATATAGCGACAGAAGTGTTACTATTTCTTCAAGGAGGATTTCTTTATTTTGGCAAAGGAGCACTTTTGGGGTATTATGGGTGGGTTTTTGGAACGAGCATTCTTATTGTTGTTGGATTAAGTTTGATTACAGTTTCAATTATTAAGACTAAAAATACTTACTTTCAATAATGCTTGTATTTTTTTATCACAGATTAAAAGGGCTCTAAAATTTTGCTTATATAGGAGTGCGGATAAAACTGATTTACAGTTTTGTGAAATTAAAGGTTAATTTATCTGCAAAAAAAACATATTGTAATTATAATCTTGTCACCCTGACGAAGGAAGGGTTTCATCAAGTAGCTCGACAAATATTATGGAGTTTCTCATAGAGATTTGCTTCGCCTGTTCGCTATCGCTCGAGTCTCGTTCCTCGAAATGACAAGATTGGAGAGTTTTTTCGCTGACTTCGCGGTTAATTCCTAGTATATTATAAAACAAAAAACAAGAGTCGATTAATTAAAATCTTCTCTTGTTTTTTACGAATTGAATTAACCTATTTAATTTTTTCGGCTTCCAGATTTATTCTGTCAATTGTTTTGTCATTGTTTACGCCTAAACCTTCTTGTTGGTAAACTAACTCTCCATCAGGATTAAAAACACTTATAATGTTAGAGTGTGAAAAATCTATAGGAGATATTTTTTTGTAATTAACAGCAAGAATAGCGGCAAATTCGCGGGTGTTTTCCTCCGTAGAGCGTAAGAAAATCCATGGGTCATTGTTCATTTTATTGGCGATAGCAAATGCTTTTAGTTTTTCGGGAGTATCATTTTCAGGGTCGATACTTACTAAGATGAGTTTTACATTTTTCTTAGTTTTTGTATTTAATCTAGATTCTATGTTTCTCATATCTGCAACAAGTCTAGGACAAGCCGCTTTGCAGGTCGTGTATATCATTACCATGACCAAAACATTTCCTCTCAAACTTTTTAATTCAATATCTTTTCCATCTTGATTTGTCCATTGAGAAGGTAAATTGTAAATGGATAAATCGCTAATTGGTTTGTCTTTTGAGGTGAATGCGCTGGTTTCCTTCTTAGAATCTTTACAGCTTTGTAATGTAAAGAGAAGGACAAAGATTGCGATTACTGTTTTTTTCATTTTTAAATGATTTAGAATTATAGTTTTGTTGTGCTAGCGCATCTAAAACCTAGGTTTCTTGTTGAATATTGTGCCTTAAGGCTTCCTCTAAAAGCATAACGCATAAAAGCTGCATAATCCATTAAGTCACTTGCATTTACTGAGGCTCCACCACAAAAAAGATTTTTGTCATTACTTTTATCTTTTCTAGATTCTCCAGACAAAAAAATGCTATTAAAGTCAGAGGTCCATTCCCATACTAACCCATGCATATCATAAACTCCCCAATAATTTTTGAATGTCTTTCCAATCGGATTTTCATATGTTTTTGTCTTCTCGTACCAAGACAATATGTATTTATTAAATTCAGCTTTGGTTCTGGCGTCAATCTTTTTCTCATCTGCCATAGCAACATATTCCCATTCATCCATAGTAGGTAATCGTTTGCCTTGGCATTCACAATATTTTTTGGCAGCAAACCAAGAAACGTTTGTTACGGGAGCTTTAGGATTCGAATTCCCAAAGTCAAAATCACTTTTCCAATACGATAGATAGCTTTTGTCTGCAAAAATCCCTTTTATTTTAGATTTACTATAGTTTGGATTCTTTTTGATAAAAGTCAAGAATTCACTATTCGTAACAGGATAAACATCTATGTAAAATGATTTTACTGCGACAGGTGTTTTTTCTGTAGCTCCATAAAGAGGGACAAAAGAGCCCTCTTTTATTGGAACCATTTTCAATTCTTGTGCGCCTAACATTCCCCAGTAAGCCAAGAAAAGAATAATAAATGTGTTTTTTTGCATAATATTGGCCGTTGTTATCTTAGAGATTTTACCATTTCGGGAGTAACATCTGTTTTGTTATTTCCCCAGCTGTTGTATATATAAGTCATAACATTTGCTATTTCATCATCAGTTAAGTTTTGACTTGGCATAACATTGTTATATTTTTTACCATTTACTGTTATTTCTCCACTTAAACCGTGCAAGATTGTTTTAATTGCTCGTTTTGAATCAGAATTTAGATAATCTGATTTTGCTAGAGGAGGGAAAGTGCTTGGGATTCCTTGTCCTTCAGATTGGTGACAAGCAAAACATGTTGTTCCAAAAATTTGTTTACCAATTTTTATTTTCTCAGCTACTGTTCTTTTTGGTGTTACTGTTTTAGTTGCTCCGTTATCTGGCATTTTTTGAATAGTTCCTCCTTCTGGCAAATAAATACCTTCTTGAATTGTTCCAGAATAAATGTTTTTATGTTCAGCACCTTCAACTTTTAATATTCCTAATGCTCCTTTATTGAATGCTCTAAAAATAGAGTGGTCAACCAAGATAAAGTCTCCTGGTGTTTCGACTTTAAAATCAATTATAGCAGCTCCTCCAGCTGGAATTAGCGTCGTTTGAACATTTTCATTAATCAGACTTCCGCCTTCTACATGCACTTTATCAAATATTTCACCGATGACATGGAAAGAAGATACTAGATTAGGACCACCGTTACCAACAAATAAACGAACCGTTTCACCAACTTTTGCAGTAAGTTCGCCACCATTAGTTAATGAACCAACTTTTCCGTTAAATACAACATAATCAGGAGTTTCTTTTACAGCTTTATTCATGTCAAAAGGCTGAAGTCCTTTGGCTCCATATTCACCTTGTGTGTAAAAATCTCCTTGCATAACGTAGTATTCTTTATCTACAGGAGGTAGTCCACCTTCAGGCTCCACAAGAATTAAACCGTACATTCCATTTGCAATGTGCATTCCAACAGGCGCAGTAGCACAATGATAAACGTATAGTCCAGGATTAATTACTTTGAAGTTAAAAGTCTTTTCGTGGCCAGGAGCTACTAATGATGAGGTTGCTCCACCACCTGGGCCTGTAACTGCATGTAAGTCGATGTTGTGTGGTAACTTATTATCTGGATGATTTTTTAGGTGAAATTCGACTTCGTCACCTACACGAGTTCTGATAAAACTCCCTGGAACAGAGCCACCAAATGTCCAATAAGTGTATTTTACACCATCAGTCATAGTACCTTCTTGCTCTTTAATTTCCATATTTATTTTTACTTTCATAGCAGCTCTATTACCAACTGGTTTAGGTACCATCGGTGGTGCTGTAAGTTCAGCTTCCATTTCTCCACTGGTTGTAATGTCAGTGTAATTAGTTGAGCTTTTATCTTTTTTGCATGATGCTAAAAGCATCATAGCAAAAATTGCACAAAAAAATACTTTTAATTTTAATGGCATTTTGTAATTTCTTTTCATAACAAATTTGGTTTTATTTTAGTTTAAAATCTTTATACAAAGATAAAAGACAGTTTTGTCTTTTATTATGATAAAAATCATGAAATACAGATTATTTATTTAAGAAATTTGTAATGTTTTAATTTTAATAGTTGTGCTTTTAAAAATGTTGTTTTAGGAGAGCTTCTTTTTTTAATATTGATATTCAGAATATTTTTCAATAAAAATAAATGGAAACTCTATTTTAGAATAATAATCATTATTTTTGCACGCTGTTTAAATTAAAATTATTACTTCAAAATATATTTATGGTAAAAGATTTATTCGAAAGAATTCAGAACAATAAGGGACCATTAGGAAAATGGGCTTCTCAAGCAGAAGGATATTACGTTTTTCCAAAGTTAGAAGGTGAGTTAGGTCCTAGAATGAAATTTCACGGAAAAGATATCCTAAACTGGAGTTTGAATGACTATTTAGGTTTAGCAAATCATCCAGAAGTACGTCAGGCAGATACAGATGCAGCAATTCAGTTTGGTGCGGCATACCCAATGGGAGCTCGTATGATGTCAGGACACACTAAATATCACGAACAATTAGAAAATGAATTGGCAGATTTCGTAATGAAAGAATCAGCTTATTTATTAAATTTTGGTTACCAAGGTATGGTGTCTATCATTGATGCTTTAGTGACTAAAAATGATATCATTGTATATGATGTAGATTCTCATGCTTGTATCATTGACGGTGTTCGTTTGCATATGGGTAAACGTTTCACATACAAACACAATGATTTAGAAAGTATGGAGAAAAACCTGCAACGTGCTACAAAAATGGCACAAGAAACAGGTGGAGGTATTTTGTTTATTACCGAAGGTGTGTTTGGAATGCGTGGTCAACAAGGAAAATTGAAAGAAATTGTTGCTATGAAGCAAAAATACAATTTCAGATTATTGGTAGATGATGCACACGGTTTTGGTACACTTGGTAAAACAGGAGCTGGAGCAGGTGAGGAGCAAGGTGTTCAAGATGATATTGATGTTTACTTCTCTACTTTTGCAAAATCTATGGCAAATATTGGAGCTTTTGTAGCTGCAGACAAATCTGTTATTGATTATTTAAAATACAATTTGCGTTCTCAAATGTTTGCAAAAGCATTGCCAATGATCCAAACACTTGGTTCGTTAAAACGTTTAGAGTTGTTGCGTAATTCATCTGAAATTAAAGATAAACTATGGGTTAATGTAAATGCATTACAAAGTGGTTTAAGAGAAAAAGGGTTTAATATTGGAGATACAAATACTTGTATTACACCAGTTTACTTAGAAGGAAGTATTCCAGAAGCAATGGTAATGGTGAATGATTTAAGAGAAAATTATGGTATTTTCCTTTCTATCGTAGTATATCCAGTAATTCCAAAAGGAATTATTTTGTTGAGAATGATACCAACAGCTTCACACACTTTGGCTGATATCGATGAAACACTTACAGCTTTTGAAGCTATTCGTGAGAAATTAATCAACGGAACTTATAAAGAAATAGCTAGTAGAACTACAGTTGATGTAGATGCATAGTTAAAAACAATATTCATTTTGTAGATACATGTGAATTATATAAAGAAATCCATTCGTTATGCGAATGGATTTTTTTTGTTTAATTTTTTAATGTAGTATATTTAACATTCAAACTTTTAAACAGAATGATTATGAAAAAAATAATAGCAATAATAAGCATTTTTACACTAGTATTAGTTTCTTGTAAAAAGAATGAATCAGAAGAAATTGTTCCTAATACAGTTGAATCAGGAGAGGTTAAAGAATCTGTTGGTAAACAATGTTTCGAATTAGTGGTTAACAATGATACAATTGCAATGACCTTAAATACAAATTCTCATAATGAAGTGAATGGAGAATTAGTATATAAAATTTATGAAAAAGATAAAAACGTAGGAACCATAATCGGAAACATAAAGGGAGATACACTTATCGCTGATTATAATTTCAAATCTGAAGGAGTTTCTTCTGTAAGAGAAGTTGCCTTCCTAAAAAAAGCAGGAACTTTTATCGAAGGATATGGAGATCTTATAGAAACAAATGGTAAAATGATCTTTAAAGATAAAAAGCTTTTAAAATTTGATTCAAAAATGACCTTATCAAAAGTAGATTGTAAATAGCCCTGAAACACTGATAAAAAAAATCCATTCGCATAACGAATGGATTTTTTTTTATAAATCTTTACGAAAAGTAGCTCTTCGCTTGTGTATTACAGGATCAAAATGTTTCCATAAATTGTGTATGGCTACATTATCTGATAATTCGGGAGTTCTATAGCAATTAATGATGCCCTTTTCTTTAAAAGTATGGTAATACTCATTGAATATAATTGCAGTTACGGCTTTGTTTTGATATTCAGGGTGAACGCCAATTAGATAGAAAATCATATCCTTACTATGTTTTTTAGCTTTAAGTAAATGAAGGAATCCAAACGGGAATAATTTCCCTTTTGTTTTCTGTAAAGCTTCTGAAAAGGAAGGCATTACAATACTGAAAGCAATAATGTTGTGGTCTTTGTCTTCTACAAATTTTATAAATTCAGGATTGATAAAACTGATGTATTTTTTCTTGAAGTATTCTTTTTGTATATCTGATATTGCTACAAAAGAAGATAAAGAAGCGTAAGATTCATTGAACAAATCAAACATTTTATCTACATGTGGCATGACCTCTTTGGTAGTTTTAAAATTAAGAGGTTTTAATTGGTATCTTCTCTTAACCAATTCATTTGCTTTTTCGAAAAATTCAGGTTTTACATTAGCAAAGGGGAATTTACTCTCATCATATTGTTTTTCTACTACATAGCCCAATTGTTGAAAATGAGTTGCGTAATAAGGATGATTGTACCAAGTAATCATAGTTCCCATTTCATCAAACCCTTCAGTTAAAACACCAACTTTATCGAGATTAGAGAATCCCATTGGACCTTCAATATATTCAAGTTTGTTTTTTCTGCCTAATTCATATACTTTTTCAAGTAAAGCCTTGGTTACTTCGATATCATCAATAACATCAAACCAGCCAAAACGGACTTTCTTTTTTTGTTGGCCATTTACTTCATCCCAGTTGATTATGGCAGCAAGACGACCTACGATTTTATTGTTTCTTAAAGCTACATAAAAAGTAGCCTCAGCATTTTCGAAAGCAGGGTTTTTGGTTTTATCAAAAGTTTCTAATTCATCAGCAATAATTGGCGGAACCCAATATTTATTGTCTTTATATAATGAAAAAGGAAATTTTATAAACTCGGTTAACTCTTTCTTTGTCTTAGCTTCTTGTATTGTAATCATTAAGATTGTATTATATATTTTTTAAAAATCTCTTTTTTGAGAGATTGTCTAATTTGTAATTGTAGTTATTATTCAAAAGTAGATTTACGTTTTTGCTCTATTTTAATTGAGTCTTCATCCTCTTTTCTCTTTTTATTTTTCTTGCCTTTTTTGTTCTTTTTGCTTTTTTCGTCTTTAAATCTCATTTGAACCTCTTTATACTTGGCATCATAACGCCAAGAAAATCCAACGCCACCATAAAAAATAGAAGGAGTGTCTTTAAAGTTCGTACTCACAGATGCGTCGATTTGCATGTTTTTATTTAGTAAGTAGGCAGCGCCACCTCTTATGATGCAATCACTGTAAAAATCACTTTTGTAGCCTTGATTTTCTACAAAGCCAGACCATTTGTCATTAAAACCTCTTGTAAGTGTTACTACATATCCATAACTAGGATAGTCAGTAGTGATGTAATCGGCGATAATATTGGTTACAAATACCCATTTTCCGTCACCCAAGTGATTTTGAGTAATCAACATGATTTTTGGAGAAATGCTAGACTCTTGTGTAAAAGAATATGGATTTCCAGCAAAAGTAAAATTGGCTCCTGCAAAAATGGAAACTGCTGGAATTAATTGACGCCAGTTGAATCTTTGATTGCCTTTCCAGCTGTAAATATTTATCTTTTTCTCATAGTTTTTAAAAGGATCGTAGATTAGGTATTTTGCTCCTAATACAGTCTGTTTGAAATCATTTTTTTTGTAATTGACAAATGGAGTAGAATAATCTTCCATTTGGTACTGTATATCGGCAATAAGTTCTAATTGTTCACGAAAAAGCCCCCAACGAAGGGTTAAGTCAGTTCCGAAACCATTTGCTTTATAATTTAATAAATCGTGCTTTTCGTTAATTCCGTAAACACCAACTTCGGCTTGAATGACTGATTTACCAACAGAAAAAGCCGACATAGTTTCGCCAGGTCGGTTAGAATTGATAACATCGGTATGTTGACCGAAAAAAAGATAGGGGGTTAAAAGAATGCTGGAAATAATTAAGTTTCTGATTTTAAACATATTATTTTTTTTAGTTAAAAAGTAATAACGCATTTCAAATGTACTATATTTTATTATTTATTTAAGATTGATATTTTAATTTTGAAGAATTGATTTGCTACTTTTGAAAAAAAATATATGATTATGCAAACAGCATCTTTTTCAGGTCTTATAAAAGCGATTTTTTACATGATTGCTTTTTATTACATTTTTAGATTCTTGGCAAAATTATTTTTACCTCTTTTAATGAAAAAAGTGGTAGATAAAGCAGGAGAGAATTTTCAAAGACAACAGCAACAATATACACAGCAACAACAAAATAATTCATGGCAAAAAACCAGAACAAATGATGAGGTGTTATATGATACTGCTAATGCAAAGAACCCGCGTGAAACCAAAAAAGTTGGTGATTACGTTGATTACGAAGAAATAGATTAAATTTGTAATCGAACAATAGATTTTCATCCATAACCAAACCTACCAAAATTGAAAGTAATAAACAAGCTTTATCCGCATGCCCTTGTTATATTGGGATTTGTACTCGTTTCTTTAATTTATTTTTATCCTGTATTACAAGGAAAACAGATTTTTCAATCGGATATTGCACAATATACCGGAATGGCCAAGGAACAAAATGATTTCAGAGCAATGGAACATTCTGAACCTTATTGGACAAACTCGGCTTTTGGTGGAATGCCAACGTATCAATTAGGAGCTAATTATCCGCATGATTATGTAGGACAATTAGATGACGCTTTACGATTTTTACCCCGTCCAGCAGATTATCTTTTCCTATATTTCTTAGGATTTTATGGTTTGTTGTTGGTTTTAAAAATCGACCCGCTTAAAGCTTTTATAGGAGCATTGGCTTTTGGTTTCTCTACTTATTTAATTATTATATTAGGAGTTGGTCACAACGCCAAGGCGCATGCTATTGCATATATGCCATTGGTCATTGCAGGATTTATACTCGTATTTCAGAAAAAATATATTCTCGGTGGATTACTCACCATGTTTGCGGTTGCTTTAGAAATAAATGCAAACCACTTTCAAATGACATATTACTTATTGATTTTCTTATTAATACTTTCAGGATATTTTGCCTTTAATTTTATTAAAGAAAAAGAGTATAAGTCGCTTTTAGTTTCATTTGGAGTTTTGGCAGTAGCAGGGATTTTTGCTTTAGGAGCAAACGCTACTAATTTAATGGCAACAAGTGAATATGCAAAATTTAGTATCCGTGATAAAAGCGAACTGACATTTAATCCAGACGGATCTAAAAATCTTACAACTGCTTCAATGACTACAGACTATATTACTGAATATAGTTATGGGATTGCCGAAAGCTTTAACTTGATTGCACCAAGGCTTTTTGGAGGTTCTAGTCATGAACCTGTGGGTACTGATAGTAGAATGTACGAATTTATGCTTGAGCAAGGCGTTCCAGAAGGACAAGCCCAAGATTTTGTTTCGGCAATGCCAACTTATTGGGGAGATCAACCTATTGTGTCTGCACCAGCTTATATTGGTGCTGTTGTTTTCTTCTTGGCGATTTTAGCTTTGTTTATCGATGATAGAAAGATAAAATACGTCTTCTTCTCAGGAGCAATGGTTGCTTTGGTACTTTCTTGGGGTAAAAACCTTCCAATAGTAACCGATTTCTTTATCCATTATATTCCATTATATGATAAATTTAGAGCCGTTTCTTCGATACAAGTTATCCTAGAGCTTTGTTTTCCAGTTCTTGCAATTATGGGATTACAATCTTTCTTTAAGTTGAAAGAAATAGATCCTAAGTTACAGCAAAAAGGATTGGTTCAAACAGGGGTGTTTAGTATTGGAGTGATATTAATATTGGTTTTATGTAAAGGAATATTTAATTTCTCAGGTGCAAGTGATAGTTATTTTTTAGAGAGCTACGGGCCTGATTTTGTTGATGCCCTTAAAGAAGATAGAAGAAGTTTATACTCAGCAGATTTACTACGTTCAGGATTCTTTATTGCAGTTACTTTTGGAATTTTATGGCTGTTTATCAAAAATAAATTTGCTCAAAACACTGCACTTATTATAGTTGGGATCTTGATGATTTTTGATTTATTCTTTGTTGATAAAAGATATGTTTCGGCTAAAGATTTTGTTAGCCCCGTGCAAATAGCAGCTCCTTTTCAGGAAACACCAACAAATACTCAAATATTAAAAGATACTTCTGTTTACCGTGTGTTTGATGTTCAAGGACAATTACAAGGTAGAACTTCTTATTTCCATAAAGCTATAGGAGGATATAGTGCTGTAAGACCAAGAAGAATGCAACAGTTGTTTGATTATCAGATTTCTAAAAACAACTTAGAAGTTCTTAATATGCTTAATGTTAAATATGTTATTCAAGTTAATAAAGAAGGACAAGAATTTCCAACGATAAATCCAGATGCTAATGGTAATGCTTGGTTTGTTAGAGATGTAAAATTAGTGAATACAGCCGATGCTGAAATGAAAATCTTAGATCATTTGGATACTAAAAATGTAGCAGTCTTTAATATTCATGACCATGGAGCTAAATTTAAAAGCGCTCGTTTAAAGAAAAAATGGGATCCAAACGGAACTATTAAATTAGAAGTTTACAAGCCAAATTATCTCAAATACACATCAGATAATTTGAATGATGGTTTAGCGGTATTCTCTGAAATATATTATGAAAAAGGATGGAATGCTTATATCGATGGTAAACTTACAGATCATTTTCCAGTAGATTATGTTTTAAGAGCTCTAGAAGTTCCTGGAGGTAAACATACAATTGAATTTAAATTTGAACCAGAAGTTGTTAAAACGGGTAGCATGATTGCACTTTTTAGTTCAATAGGTATGTTGGTTCTTTTAATAGGAGGTATTTATTTTGAAAGAAAAAAATCGATTAGCGTGAAGTAATCTGATTTTTGTCTTAGCTTGACAATGATGATTTTGAAGGTTTTTAAAGTATTTCTTCTTGTATTTCTAGATGTAGCAATATTCATTTTCTGTTCTATTTATATAATGGGTTATGATGACTTTTATGAAGAAAGCCAAGGAGAATATTTTAGTTTGTCAAGTATGGAAACTAAATATAAAACAGTATGGATTTTTTATAATTTTTGGATCTTTTTAAATTGCGTACTTTTGTTGTATGGTTTATTAAGAATGTTAAAGGGTAGAATTTTTAATTAATTTTTGTAAAAGTGGAAACTAATAAAAATAATGAGATAGATATTAAAGCTATGGAGAAAAAAAGAATAGCTGAAATAAAATCACTTTCTTATCTGGAGAGATTAGAGAGAATGATGGCCATTATTGAGGTTTCCTATATGTTACGTACTGCCACAAGAACTCAATGTAAAAAATAATGAACGAGCAAATTATTTCGATTTGGAAGTATTTTCATGAATTTAATGTAAGGTACATCATTATTGGAGGTTTTGCGGTAAACGTTTATGGGTATAATCGAAATACAGGAGATTTAGATGTTTATCTTGAGGATACTTTAGAAAACAGACAAAATCTTAAGAAAGCTTTCATAGCAATTGGTATAGGAAACTTTGAATCTATAGAAACAATGCAGTTTGTTCCAGGATGGACAGATTTTACACTAAATTATGGTCTAAGACTTGATATTATGACCACAGTAAAAGGGTTAGAAAACCAATCTTTTGATTCTCTTTTAGAAGTTGCTACGATTGTCTCTATCGAAAAAATACCAGTTAATTTTATTGATTACGATAATTTGATTCTATCTAAGAAAGCAGCTAATAGGTTAAAAGATCTTTTAGATATAGAAGAGCTTGATAAATTAAATAGTAAAGACGATTTTTAAAAGAAATCGTAGTCATTATACTAACTCCTGAATTTAAAATTTTTAAACATTAAATCAATTTTTTCTTGGAACAAAAGAAACTTTTAATAATTACCTATTATTTTCCACCAGCAGGAGGGCCAGGTGTGCAACGCTGGTTGAAATTTGTAAAATATTTACCCGAATTTGGTGTTCAGCCAATTGTATATGTACCAGAAAATCCAACTTATCCAATCGTTGATGAAGGATTAGTAAAAGAAGTTTCAGATCAGGTAATTGTTATTAAGAACAAAATTATTGAGCCATATCAATTGGCTTCGTTTTTTTCTAAAAATAAAACTAAGAAAATAGCTTCAGGGATTTTTCCAAATAAAAAAAAGCAATCTCTTCTTGATAAAGCATTTCTTTGGGTTAGAGGTAATTTGTTTATTCCAGATGCACGTGTTTTATGGGTAAAACCATCCGTTTCATTCTTAGAAAAATATATTGTCGAGAATAGTATCGATACAATTGTAACTTCTGGTCCGCCACATAGTTTGCATCTTATTGGTTTGGAGCTAAAACAAAAGTTAGACATAAAATGGTTTGCTGATTTTCGTGATCCATGGACTACGATTGGGTATCATAAATCATTACGTTTGTCTAGTTATGCTGCTAAAAAGCATAAAAAATTAGAACATAAGGTTTTAAATGCAGCAGATGCTATTCTTGTAACTAGTAAAACAACTAAAACGGAGTTTCAAGAAATAACAACAAAACCAATTGAGGTTATTACAAATGGCTACGATGTTGAAAATGTCGAGAAACAAACTTTAGATACCAAGTTTACATTGGCTCATATAGGTTCGTTCTTATCAGAAAGAAACCCGCTCTTTTTATGGGAATGCTTGGTCGAATTGTTACAAGAGATTCCAGAGTTCAAGCAACATTTAGAAATAAAACTAATAGGAGCAGTTAGTCAAGAAGTATTAGAAACAATTTCTAAATACAAGTTAGATAATTATCTGAATAATTTAGGTTATGTTTCACATATGGAAGCAGTAGCACACCAGAAAAAATCTCAGGTTTTATTGTTAATCGAAATCAATTCAGAAGATACAAAGAGTATTATTCCAGGAAAATTGTTTGAATACATGGTTTCTAATAGACCAATAATTGCTATTGGACCAAAGGGCTCAGACTTCTCAGATATTATAACCCAGACCAATACAGGAGTGTTTTTTGACTATTCTGAAAAAATGAAATTAAAAAGTGTAATTTTGGATTTTTATAATCAATTTTTAGAAGGCAAACTACAAGCAAACGGAGTAGGATTGCAACAATATTCTAGAAAAAACCTAACAAAGCAGTTAGCACAATTGATTAAATAGAATACTTTTTAAAGTTTAAAAAATACAAATACCTTCAATGGGCATAGTCTTAAATCAGTCTTTCAAAAATACTATCATTACATATATTGGTTTTGGTATTGGTGCTATAAATACGCTTTATCTGTATCCAATTTATTTAGGCGAAACTTATTACGGATTAACAAATTATATTCTTTCTGCTGCAAATGTGATTATGCCTTTGTTTGCAATTGGAATGCAAAATACGTTGGTCAAATTTTATTCCCAATATAAAACGGAAGAAGAAAGAGAGCAGTTTTTATCATTTACGGCTTTATTTCCTATATTAATGTGTATCCCGTTAGGGGTAATTGGATTTTTCTTTTTTGATGATATTACAGCCTTTGTATCAAAGAAAAACCCAGTTGTAAAAGAGTTTATTTTACTGATTCCTTTTGTTGGAATTTGTATGGCTTATTTCGAGATATTTTATGCTTGGGCAAGGGTGCATATGCATTCTGTTTTTGGTAATTTTATCAAAGAAGTTGGTTTAAGACTGTTTTCCTCTGTTGTATTAGTAGGATTGTATTTTCACTGGATAACCTTAATTCAATTTGTATATATAACTGCAGCAATTTATTTTTTAGCTTTCATCGTGACGATGTTTTATGCTTTTAGTATCAAGAAACCAAACTTTCAGATCACAATACCAAAGAATGTAAAGAGTGTAATGGAATATACGTTTTACATAATTCTTTCAGGAAGTGTAGCTAATTTGCTTTTGGATGGAGATAAGTTGATGCTTAATCAGTATATGAAAATTGAGAATATTGCCTATTATTCTGTAGCAACCTATATAGCCTTGGTAATCTCAGTTCCGAGCCGTGCAATGCATCAAATTGTGTATCCTATTACGGCTAAATTAATGCATGAAAATAAACACGACGAATTAAATGATTTGTACAAAAAGACATCTATTAATTTACAGATTGTTGGTGGATTTGTGATGTTGTGTATTTTCGTCAATATTAATCAGTTGTATGAAATAGTTCCTGAAGAATATAGAGGAGGAGTCCCTGTTGTTTTTATGATTGGATTATCTAAATATTTTGATCTTATTTTGGGGAATAATAATGCTATTATTTTTAATACAAAATATTATCGAACGGTTTTATTTTTAGGATTAGGTTTGGTTGTTTTGACCTTTGTTTTAAATATAATTTTTATACCGATTTATGGTATTAAAGGGTCTGCATTTGCAACGTTGTTGTCTATCACAGCATACAGTTTGGCAAAATTACTTTTTGTAGTTAAGAAACTTCATTTGTATCCTTTTACAAAGCAAAATATGTATTCATTACTGCTTACATCAGTGTTGTTTTTATTATTTTACTTTTGGGAATTCCCGGTTTATCCGTTAATTGGGATTGCTTTAAAATCAGTTATTGTGACGGTTTTTTATGTGTATTTAAACTATAAGTTTGAAATATCTAAAGAGATAAACCAAGTAATAAATAACTTCATGATGAAGCTTGGAATTAAAATTTAGTAAGAAATGATATAGGAAACAAAAAGTGATTTATTTTGTTTTATATTTGTTAAACCACCTCTGGTTTTATTATATACAGATATGAAAAAGAGAATAATTTTTTTGTTGTTTATTCCTTTGTTTTTGGTTTTTCAAGGTAGTTTTGCTCAAAAAGTAAAAGATAAACTTGAAGCCCAACGTGCTAAAAGCAATCAAGCTGATTCTGTTTCTGTCATTAATTTAAAAGGCTATCCTGTTACTCCTTTTAAAGATACCCTTTTTTATGTTTATAATAAAGTAGGCTCGTTTTCTGCCGAAAGTAGAGCACAGGCTATTTCTGATAGAATTATAAAACTCTATGAAGATACTTTTTTTGTAGCCGATTCTCTTAAAATTATTCATTCAGATGTAAGCTTAGATATTATTTATGCAAAAGATTTTGTGTTGATGGCAATTTTAGATGCCGATGCAAAATCAGAAAATATGCCTGCTAATAGTATTGCAGAGCGTAATCTTGTAGCAATAAAAAAGGCTATTATTTTTGAGAATGAGAATAATTCGTTGCTACCAAGACGATTGGGATTTACCGCTTTATTAATATTAATTCTTGGTCTTGTATTAGTTTTTGTAGGAAGACTTTTTAATAAAGCAAGAGTATATTTGTCCAGAAATAAAGAAAAATATTTTACCGGATTTAAGTACAATGGGATTAATATATTCAGCCCACAAAAGCAACTTTTTCTAGCAATGCGATTAATTGGGGCAATAAAGGTTTTTGTGTTAATACTAATCGTGTATTTGTCGCTGCCAATCCTTTTTAGCATTTTTCCAGGTACCGAAAAATATACAACAACCTTGCTACATTGGATTCTTACCCCTGCAAGGTTGGCAGTTTTTGGTTTTGTAGCATTCTTGCCTAATTTATTTACGATAGTCGTAATTGTGTTTATTTTTAAATATATTTTAAAAGTAATCAAGTTTTTTGTAGATGAGATTAATAAAGGTAATATTAAAATAAATGGTTTTTATAGTGATTGGGCAAAACCTACATTTAATATCATACGTTTCTTGATGTATGCTTTTATGCTAGTTGTTATTTTTCCGTATTTACCTGGCTCAGATTCACCGGTTTTTAAGGGAGTTTCTGTTTTTGTGGGGATTTTATTTTCATTAGGATCATCAAATGCAATTGCCAATATGGTTGCTGGGTTAGTTATTACTTATATGCGACCATTTAAAATTGGGGATTTTATAAAAATAGGTGATGTGAGTGGGGAAGTAATAGAGAAAACGGCTTTAGTGACGCGTATGAGAACGCCAAAATTTGAAGACATTACTATACCAAACGCAACCGTTTTGTCGAGTACATCGATTAATTATTCGGCAAATACAAAAGAAGATGCTAAAGGATTGATCGTTCATTCTGCCGTTACTATTGGGTATGATGTGCCATGGCCAGCTGTACACAAAGCATTAATTAATGCAGCATTAAAAGCAGATTTTATTGAAAGTGTTCCGGCTCCATTTGTTTTACAAACAGGTTTAGATGATTTTTATGTGTGTTATGAAATAAATGCATATACCAAAGAGCCTCAGAAACAGCCTGCAATTTATTCTTCTTTGCATCAAAATATTCAAGATAGTTTTAACGAAGCAGGTATCGAAATAATGTCGCCACATTACAAGGCACTTCGTGACGGAAACAAAACAACTATACCTGAAGAATATCTAGGTAATAATTACGAAACTCCCACGTTTAATATTAAAAACAAGTTGTAATTTATTGTTTAGGAGTAGTTTATTGAAAAAAGACAATTGATTAATATGTAATGAATCTTTTGATATGATGCTTTATATTAGCGAATTAATTTTATTTAGTGTTTTATGATGAAAGACTAATCGCAAAATCACTAAAAGTGGGTATTGTTTAATTTGTTATTCTAAACTAATTTTGCTTTCTGAATTATTCCGAAATAAATTATTAAAGTAAATAGCTAAAAATAATTTTAATTTATGATTATGAAAAGCCCACAATTTACTCAAGAAGAAAGTTTAAAAATATTCTCAAATATAATTTCAAATAAAATTCATAACGGTTTTATTTTAGAAGAGAGAAATGATGAAATGCTCTTTGCTGTTTTGTCAAAAGGAGAAAGAGTGGTTGATCATAGTTTTAATTTCCTTATTTGTTGTCTAACATTTGGATTATGGTCTGTTGCTTGGTTGTATTTAACCATAGAATCATCTAAAAACAAAAAAATATTGGTTGCCATCGATGAAGATGGGATTCCTTTTGAAGATAAATGTTATCACGAATAAGTTACTATTACAATTTCTCTTTTAAGTAGATACCTGTTATAGATTTTTTTATCTTTACTATATCTTCAGGTATTCCTTCTGCTAATAATTCCCCACCATTTTCTCCGCCTTCTGGGCCTAAATCAATTATCCAATCGGCACATTTTATAAGGTCAAGATTGTGTTCTATTACAATTATAGAATGCCCTTTATCTATCAATGCGTCAAATGAAGCTAATAATTTCTTGATATCGTGAAAGTGAAGCCCAGTTGTAGGTTCATCAAAAACAAATAGTGCTTTGTCTTTTGTAGCACCTTTAACTAAGAATGAAGCTAGTTTAATACGTTGAGCTTCACCACCAGAAAGGGTAGAAGAGGATTGTCCTAATTGTACATATCCTAAACCAACATCTTGTAATGGCTGTAATTTTTGAGTAATTTTAGTTTGATTGTTTACAGAAAAGAAACTAATTGCATCATCAATAGTCATGGTTAGGACATCATTGATGTTTTTATGATCAAAAGTAATTTCTAAAACTTCTTTTTTGAAACGTTTACCCCCGCAAGTTTCACATGGTAATTGCACATCGGCCATAAAAACCATTTCAACGTTAATAGAGCCTTCTCCTTTGCAGGTTTCGCATCTTCCACCATCTACATTAAATGAAAAATGTTTGGCTTGATAACCTCTTATTTTTGATAGTTTCTCTTTAGCATATAGTTCTCTGATATCATCATAAGCTTTTATGTAAGTTACGGGATTAGAACGAGAACTTCTTCCGATAGGATTTTGATCTACATATTCAATATGTTTTATTTGCGAAAAAGATCCTTTTATTTCGGTAAACTGACCTGCTTTTTCAGCTGCGTTGTCTAACTTTTTCTGAATAGCAGGAAATAGAATCTTTTTAACAAGCGTACTTTTTCCACTACCAGAAACGCCAGTAATTACAGTTAAAACATCTAGTGGAAATGTAACGTCAATGTTCTTAAGGTTATTTTCCCGCGCACCAATAACTTGTATGTGGTTCTTAGATTTTCGTCGGTGTTTAGGAACCGCTATTTCTAAATCACCATTAAGGTATTTAGCAGTTAATGAAGATGATTTTAATATTTCGTCATACGTTCCCTGAGCAACTAATTCTCCTCCAAATGTTCCTGCTTCAGGTCCAATATCTATAATCATATCAGCGGCTTTCATGATGTCTTCATCATGCTCTACAACAATTACGGTATTGCCTAAATCACGAAGAGAAAGTAATACTTTTATTAGTCGTTCAGAGTCTTTTGGGTGTAAACCAATACTAGGTTCGTCAAGAATATACATAGAACCCACTAAGCTACTTCCTAGAGAGGTTGCTAAATTGATTCGTTGTGATTCTCCCCCAGAGAGCGTCGAAGAATTTCTATTTAAGGTAAGATAAGAAAGTCCTACTTCTGTCAAAAAGGATAGTCTATTATTAATCTCGACTAATAATCGTTTTGCGATTTGTTTCTCGTAAACATTCAGCTCTATTTTGTTGAAGAAAGTAACTAAATGTTGAATAGGTAAATCGACTAAATCAGAAACAGTTTTGTCGTTTATTTTTACATAAGAAGCTTCTATTCTTAGACGCTTTCCTTTACAAACGTGGCATTTTGTTTTTCCGCGGTAACGCGAAAGCATTACTCTATTCTGTATTTTGTAATTTTTCTCTTCTAGCTCTTTGAAGAAATCATTCAGACCTTCAAAGTATTGATTTCCTTTCCAAATTAATTCTTTGTGTTCTTCGCTTAATTGGAAGTAAGGTTTGTGTATAGGGAAATCGAATTTATGGGAGTTATTGACCAATTGATCGCGAAACCAGCTCATGCTTTCACCACGCCAAGGATAAATAGCATTCTCATATATAGATAAAGAAGTGTTTGGAATTACTAAATCGGCATCGATACCAATAATATTTCCATATCCTTCGCAAGCAGGACAAGCTCCATATGGATTATTAAAACTGAATAAATGCGGATTAGGTTCTAAAAATGTGATTCCATCTAATTCAAAATTATTAGAGTAACTGAATCTTTTATTTGTTTTTAGTTCTTGTAAAAAACAAATTCCTTTTCCTTCAAAAAAAGCAGTTTGAACAGCATCTGAAAGACGATTGTAGAATTCTTCTTCTTCTTTTACAACGATTCTGTCTATAATTAATAAAATTTCCTGTTTCTTTTTTGTATTAAGTGAAGTTGCAAATTCATCTAAACGAACCATTTCGTTGTCAATTAAAATACGTGCAAATCCTTGTTGTAGTAAAACATTAAGTTTGTCTTCTAATTTTCTTCCTTTTTCAAGATGAATAGGAGCAAGAAGTAACCACTTACTGTCTAGCTCGAAGCTTTTTACATCAGTAACGACATCGGTAACGGTATTTTTTTTGACTTCTTGACCAGAAATAGGAGAATATGTTCGGCCAATTCTTGCAAAAAGTAATTTTACATAATCGTAAATCTCTGTAGAAGTTCCTACTGTTGAACGGGCATTGGTAGTGTTTACTTTTTGCTCAATAGCAATTGCCGGAGCAATTCCTTTTATGTATTCGACTTTTGGTTTGTCTAAACGACCTAAAAATTGACGCGCATATGATGATAAGCTCTCTACATAGCGACGTTGCCCTTCGGCATACAAAGTATCAAATGCTAAACTTGATTTCCCTGAACCCGAAAGTCCAGTAATAACAACAAGTTTATTTCTTGGGATGGCAACATCTACATTTTTTAAGTTATGTACTTGAGCACCTTTAATGATGATGTTTTTCTTTGGGTCGAGTGTAGAAAGGTCAATTTGCATACAAAAAATCAATTTCCACAAAAGTAAGCATTTTTGATTTGAGTTATGTTAAGGATAAGAGTTCAATTTATGTAAAAAACAACATGATAATTATTCCTTTATAATTAAAGATCTGCTAGGGAAATTATTTTGGAGTATAGCGATGATTAAAGAATACAAAAAAAAGAATGTTAAAATGTAATTGGTTTATTTTGTGCGATTTAGATTTCTTTTTTAACTGTTAAGAACAAAGAGGTAATTTATTGTTTTTTACCTTTTTTCTAGAAATCATTGACTTTATTTTAATGTTTTTCTGAATTTGGTAATAATTATTCTTAATTTAATTTGCTTTATAAAAAAAATATTTGTTAAATTTGAACAATTAATTAACACTTTAAAAACCAGTAGCCTATACAGTAAAATTACTTTTTTAGATAATTACCCAAATTTCAAATTAAAACTAAAAGGTAGTATTATGGCTAATCTGCAAACTGCTGACGCTCTATTGGTGAAGAACTATGTTGAAGGTAACGAAAGTGCTTTGTCAACATTGATAAAAAGACATGAATCAAAGATTTATGGATTTATATATTCAAAAATAGCCGATAAAGATATATCAAATGATATTTTTCAGGATACATTTATAAAAGTAATCAAGACTTTAAAAAGTAATTCTTATAATGAAGAAGGTAAATTCTTGCCTTGGGTAATGCGTATATCGCACAATTTAATAGTAGATCATTATCGAAAAACTAAGAAAATGCCAATGTATAGAGAAACCGAAGAGTTTTCGATATTCTCTATTATGTCAGATGATACACTAACAATTGAAAGTAAAATGATTGTAGATCAGGTTGAAGTCGATTTAAAAAAGCTAATAGAAGAACTTCCTGGTGATCAAAAAGAAGTACTGGTTATGCGTATGTATCAGGATATGAGCTTTAAAGAAATATCTGAAGTTACAGGGGTTAGCATCAATACGGCCTTAGGTAGGATGAGATATGCATTAATGAATATTAGAAAAATTATAGAAAAACATCAAATTATTTTAACTAATTGATATACTAAATCGAGTAATAGGCCGTTGTTATATAAATAAACAATTATTAGCATGGCAAAAATTTACTCAAAAAAAGTAGCAGTTACTACAAACTTAAAACCCAACAAAGAAGTCGTTTCTTTTATATTAAGTTACTCACAAGCATTAACAGTAGTAAAAATTGACGAGAAGAGTTTTGAGATTATAGCTAATTAAACAGCCCACAACAGTTGTAGGATGTTTTGAAAGTAAATGAATTAATCAAATTGGTCGTTTGATTAAAAAATCACTAAGTGCAATATGCAATTAGTGATTTTTTTGTTTTTTAGAAGCTTGACTTTCATAATAATCATCTATTACTGATTTCCTTCCAATGGTTTTTGTAATGATGTCTTTGTCAAGATCCCAGCCTCGGGCAGGCGAATATTCTCGGCCATACCAAATAATTTCAAGATGTAAATCGTTCCAGACTTCTTCAGGAAAAAGTCGCTTGGCATCTTTTTCGGTTTGAGCAACATTTTTTCCGTTAGATAAATTCCATCGGTACATTAATCTATGAATATGAGTATCTACAGGAAATGCAGGAACACCAAAAGCTTGAGACATAACAACACTAGCTGTTTTATGACCAACAGCAGGTAGCTCTTCTAGATATTCGTAACTCTGAGGTACTTCGCCACCATGTTTATCAATAAGGATTTGCGATAAACCATGAATACCTTTCGATTTCATAGGTGATAAACCACAAGGGCGGATAATATCACGAATTTCTTCAACAGACATTTTTACCATATCATAGGGATTATCAGCCTTTGCAAATAATAAAGGCGTAATTTGGTTCACACGAACATCAGTACATTGAGCTGATAGCAATACAGCAATTAATAAAGTATATGGGTCTTTATGGTCGAGAGGCACAGGGATAGTTGGGTATAATTCTTTTAACGTATTTATAACAAAAGTTACCCGTTCTTGTTTATTCATTTCCGTAAATTTAATCCCGTAAAAATAGTACAATTTTGGAATTATAAATTGTTAATTATCAATTGTTAATTTTGAGAATCTAAGTAAGTCTAAAAAAATAAAAAAATGACAACATTACAAATAGGAGATAAAGCACCAAATTTTTCAGGAACAGATCAAGACGGCAATACACATAAATTAGCTGATTACGCAGGGAAAAAATTAGTAGTTTTCTTTTATCCAAAAGCAAATACACCAGGATGTACAGCCGAGGCTTGTGATTTAAGAGATAACTACGAGCGTTTTCAAGCCAATAATTATGCATTATTGGGAGTAAGTGCCGATGCGCAAAAAGCACAAGCTAAATTCAAAGAAAAATATGACTTTCCATTTCCGTTATTAGCCGATGAAGACAAATCGGTAATAGAAGCATTTGGAGTTTGGGGTCCAAAAAAATTTATGGGAAGAGAATATGACGGAATTCATAGAACGACGTTTGTAATCAATGAGGAAGGAATTATAGAAGATATTATTTCAAAAGTGAAAACCAAGGAACACGCAGATCAAATCTTAAAATAGAGGTTATAGTTTTGGTTTTTAGAAGATCTTTGTCAAAGTTCAAAAACTTTGACAAAGATTAACACTCGTTTTTAGTTGTTAAGGCTTAGAGTTTATTCTCCATCTTATCATCCTGAGCGGAGCCCAAGGGCAGTATTGCAATTGTTTAGTATATAAAATGTATTTTACATATCAATCTCACGATATCCTTCAAGAACAAAAAAAGCACCAGTTATAAAACTGATGCTTTCGTATTTGAAAATATTTGAATTTTTGTCTCTCAGTAACTTAGCTACTTAAAAAAGACTAATTTGATTCTTTTAAAATTCTATTAGGCTCGTATCCAAATAAGTGATGCTCTTTAATAATCTCAGCAATACCTTTTGGAAGCATAGGTTCCCATCCTGGTTTTCCTTGACTAATCATTTTTAGTACTTCTCTAGAGAATACTTCCAGAGTATGTGGATCAAAATCAGCGACATCAATTACTTTTCCATTAAATTTAAAGAACTTGTACAATTCTTTCATTCTAGGATGAACTTTTAAGTTGGTCGAGTTCATAATTGTACCATCTTCGTCAATCATTGGATACAGGAATACTTTCATGTCACGGTAGAATAGTTTTCCGAAAGCTTCAAGTATTCCACCACTTAAATGGCGGTAGTATTTCTCATCAAAGATGTCGACTAAATTGTTAACTCCCATTGCCAATCCCATTCGGGCTTTGGTGTAATTAGCAAAATATTCAACAACTTTATAGTATTCTTGGAAGTTTGAGATCATTACCGTTTGCCCTAATGAACAAAGCAATTCGGCTCTATCCATAAAATCGCGTTCGTCGATTTCTCCATCAGAACGAAGGTTAGATAGAGTGATTTCGAAAATTACCAGTGTATTATCTTTTTCGACTTTGTTTTCTTCGAGAAACATTTTTAATGATTTCTCATACATATCCATATTAACCTTAGTTACAGGGCGAAAACTCCCGCGTAAGGCTAGGATATTCTTTTTGTATAAAATGGCGGCAGGAAGAATGTTTTTTCCTTCAGGATTGAACATAACGGCATCGGTCATTCCGTTTTTAACCAATTGTAAACTAATCAATCGATTATCTACATCGGCAAATCGAGGGCCAGAAAAGTTAATGGTGTCAATTTCAAGTTGATCTTTGTCAAGGTGATCGTATAAATAACGAAGCAATCTTTTAGGATCATTATATTTATAAAATGCTCCATAAATTAAGTTTACTCCAAGAATTCCTAATGTTTCTTGTTGTAATCGAGCATCAGTTTCTTTAAAACGAATGTGAAGAATAATTTCGTTATATGCTTCATCAGGCTCAATCTGGTATCGAATTCCAACCCAGCCGTGGCCTTTAAATTGTTTTGCAAAATCGATTGTTGCAACAGTATTGGCATAACTAAAGAAAAGTTTTGTAGGGTGCTTTTCTCTACTTAAACGCTCTTCAATTATTTGCCCTTCAAGAGTTAACATTTTTTTTAACCGCTCTTCAGTTACATAGCGTCCATCACTTTCAATTCCGTAAATGGCATCACTAAAATCTTTGTCATAAGCAGACATCGCCTTTGCAATTGTTCCAGACGAACCACCAGATCTAAAAAAATGCCTTACAGTTTCTTGCCCCGCACCAATCTCTGCAAAGGTTCCGTAGATATTTTCATTTAGATTTATGCGTAGTGCTTTGTCTTTTATGGATGGTATCTGAGCGATGACTTTGTCACCCTTAAGTTTTATTTCTATACCCATTTTATTTTAAATATGGCTGATTTGTTACAAAGTTAGTAAATTAGGCTTCTAATGAAAGATAATTAATCCTATTTTTGTAAAAAAATAAAGTACAATTGAAGGTATATTTTTTAGGCACAGGTACATCTCAAGGCATTCCGATAATAGGGGTTGATCATCCTGTATGCAAAAGCACTGATGCTAAGGATAAAAGACTTCGGGTGTCTATTTGGATTAGTTGGGATAACCATTCATATGTTATCGATTGTGGTCCCGATTTTAGACAACAGATGCTCGCTTGCAACTGTCAGAAATTAGATGCAATTTTATTTACGCATGAGCATGCCGATCACACTGCAGGTTTGGATGATATACGTCCGTTTAATTTTAGACAAGGCGAAATGCCAATTTATGCACACCAACGTGTTATAGATAATTTAAAAAGACGTTTTGATTACGTATTCGAAACTGTAAATAAATATCCAGGAGCACCATCAGTTAAAACAATTGAAGTAATTAATGATGAACCGTTTGCTGTGGGAAATAAAATAGCAATCCCAGTAAATGTTATGCATGGTGATCTGCAGGTTTTTGGTTATCGAATAGACGATTTTGCTTATTTAACAGATGTAAAAACCATAGAAGATGCTGAAATTGATAAATTAAAAAATCTAAAAGTATTAGTGATAAATGCATTACGTGTAGAGCCACATGATACCCATTTTAATTTGCAGGAAGCACTAGATTTTATAACTTTGGTTCAGCCAGAAGTGGCTTATTTAACACATATTAGTCATGTATTAGGATTTCATGAAGAAGTACAAAAAATGCTTCCTAAAAATGTTTATCTGGCATATGATAATTTAGAAATCACAATTTAATTATATTTTAAAAATGAAAAAATCCTTATTGCTTTACCTATTTATCATTGCTATACTTATGAATATTTTTACCTATATGTTTTATAGTAAAGAAGTAAAGTTTGAGCAGGAACGTTATGTTAAAACGACCAAAAAACTTAGAGATAGTTTAGATTTAGTAGAGAATAAACTAAATGAAGCCAACTATTTCTCATTAGAGAACAATCAAAACGCACAAAATTACTTTGACTCGGCAGATGCTTCAAAAACAATAAAATACGAGCAATTAATTCCGATGGTTACTGAAAAATTAATGGATCTTAATGCTAACCCAAAAGGGAATCCATATACAGGACATGACCAAATAGGAACGAATAAATTTATTATTAATAAAGTTAAGGTATTAAACCACAGATGGATTATTGCCGATTTTAGTGATGGAGAAACATGGGGAGAAGTTTTATTGAAGTACTTTATTAATAATGATGGGAGCGTAACTTTTGAAGTAAATCAGTCATTATTATACCAAAAATAAGATTCACTAACTGTTTAATAATTGTAACAACTAAATAAATAGAACCTATGAAAAAAGTATTTTTATTTTCGATTATTATTGGGCTTTCATTTTCTTGTGCTAAAAAAGTTTCACAAGATGAAACTACTAAAGTGACTACTGAAGAAACAAAACCAGAGCATATTGTGGGAGGAGACTCAGATGCCCATGGATGTAAGGCTTCTGCAGGTTATACTTGGTCGGTTGTTAAAAACGAATGCGTGCGATTATTTGAAGTAGGTACTAAGTTAGAACATGCTAAAGATGGTAAAACGTATTCTACTGTTGCTTATGTTATTTTTGAAAAAGATGGAAACAAAGCCGAACTTTTTCTAGATACACAAAAAGAACCAATTATGTTAGAACGAAAAGCCGAAGGAGAACCTTGGATTAATGGTGATTTAGAGTTAATTCCTTGGAAAGGTTATGTACTAAAACAAGCTGGAAAGATTATTTATACTGGCGAGTAAATAGAAACTATACAATAAAGGCGAGAAGTAATTCTCGCCTTTATTATTTATATAAATATGTTGTTTTTTCTGCCACTCCCGATAGCTATCGCGATAAAAAAGATTATAAAACCTTTGCGAGCTTTGCGTGATTCTTAGCGATTAATTAAATATTCTGTTTTATAAAATCTGTAGTAACGACTTGAGCAAATTCTTCGTTTAAGCTAGCAAGTGCAGTTTCATGAATAGTGTCAGCGCTAAATTCTTGACCATTTAGCCCTTTTTTGTTAAAAGTGGCTGTAGCATCAGAAATTAAAAAGGTATTGTAACCAAAATTCCCAGCCATTCTTGTCGTTGTCGATACGCAATGATCGGTTGTTAAACCTACAATAACAAGTGTATCAATTTTATCATGATCAAGTTGTCCTTTTAAATCGGTACCAATAAAAGCACTGTTTACATTCTTCTGAATTATTGTTTCTCCAGCTAGTGGTTTAACGATATCCTTAAATGTGTTTCCAGGATTTGTTTCGTGTAATAATGAATTTGGATTAGAAGAACAATGTTGGATATGAAATATCGGTAGCTTATTACTTCTCCATATTTCAAGAAGTTCGCCAGCATTTTGTTCAGCATTTAAATTATTGCGTTCTCCACCCCAATATTCTATATTGTCAAAACCTTTCTGAATATCAATTAGGATTAATGCAGGATTGTCAAGTTTAGATAGTTTCATTTTTATATTTTTAAATGGTATTGTAATGCGCTATTTCTCTTTTTCAAGCTCAGCTAGTTTTTGTTTCGTTTCAGCACTTTCCTTGTTGATTAGTAACGTTTTTTTGTAATTGCTTATTGCATTGGTTTTATCGCCTGTTTCTTTGTAATAATCTCCCATAGAGTCATATACATTAGCGCTTTGTGGATAGTTTTTTACATTTAGTTTAAAAAAATACTCGGCTTGAGCTAAGTTTTTTCTACCAAGTGCCATATATCCGCATTGATTAATAGGAGCTTCAGGAGGAAGTATTTTATACCCCATTTTTCCAGATACATTTTGATAATGTTTTTCAATTTTAGTAGGCAATCCCATCCCTGTATCCATTAAATCAGTAATAGTTAAGTCTAGATTATAGAAATCAAAAATGAATCTAAGTGCGTCATATTCGGCAATAAACGGAACAGAACCATGACTGTCTTTATTATAATATTTGTATTCAAAGTTTAATTCATTTTGTTTGTTCTTTTTTAAATCATTGGCTAAATCAAATATTGAACGAATATGTCTTGTAACTTGAGTAGTATCTTTTTTTACTCTAAGAGTGTCCATTCCAGCTTCCATCGTATTGGCAATACCTAAAAATAAACTGGTGTTTTTGAATTTTTTCTCAGCAAATACTTTTTTGCTTTGTTCTAAAAATTTCTGTTTGTCCCACCACATACTAGGATCGATAGAAACATAAGAATTAAATAAATTGGTATGATTTGCAAGTGTATTTATCGCTGTTAAACCACCAAAAGAATGCCCAATCAACATTTTGTATGGCGCCGTAGGGTAATTTTTTTCAACGTATGGCATTAATTCTTTTTGGATAAACGCAATAAAGTTTTCATTTCCGCCAGTAGTTTTACTAGCTTCACTAGTCATCATTGGTAAATCTGATTCGATATGAGTAGGAGTTAAATCACGAGCTCTGTCGGTATTGAGTATTCCTACTACAATCATTTTTGGGCAAATTGTATTACCGTTCATTGTACTTAATTGCTCAGTCATACCAACAACCGAAGTAAAATGAGCATCACCATCTAATAAATAAAGTACAGGGTAATGTTCTGTCTTTTCTGTGCCTTTGGTATAACCACCAGGCACATATATCCAGATTTTTCGGTCTTCATTTAATATCTTAGAATGTACAGTTTCAATCGTGCCAATAGTAATCTTGTTATCGGATTGTGCTTTTGCTAAAAATGTAAATCCAATAAAAAGTAGGGAGAATAATAGTTGTTTCATAGTTAGTTAGATCAGTTTACTGGTTAGTCTTATTCTTTGTTATTTGTTACAAGATGTACAGTTTAAAGATAAGGTGATTTATTATAAAAAGGAAAAATGTCAAAAGTGAATAGTTTACCTCCAACCGCGTTCTAGAATTGTCTCATTTGCTATTTTATCAACTTCTTCAATGATTTCACCTTTAGTAGGATTCATCGCAATTCGTATAATTTCATCACGAATAAATTTATCATTTGTTATTTTTCCAAAAATTGATATTGTCCAATATTTCCAAACGTCGTCATTAGTTTCAAAAATGTCTAAAATTTCTTTAGATATATCTCCATTGATACTCCCTAAATATTCCGAAACTGGTTTTGCAACTGGCCAATTACAATCTTGAAGCCACTCAAGTAATTCGGGAATAATGGATTTTAATTCAGAATAAGAGTAGTTTTTTAAGTTTTCGGCTCTTTCTATATCATGTTTATCTTTTGGTATTAAATCTGTTGTATTCACCTCCATTTTTATTATTTTATTCATTAAGACATTGCTATCGTTGTTGACTAAGATATTGTTTAACAAAAAAAGGATTTAAATAAAATATTTAAATCCTTTGTATTTGTTTGATTTTAAGTTTGTTATTTTAAATTTAAAGATGTAATAATTTAATAATGTTGATAGAAATCGAAGTTATAAATTGAAAACTTTTTAAGTAATATAAATCACTTATTATAGAAAGAACATAAGGTACAACTTCATTAATAGATTCAGAATTCCTAAAATGAATAATACTTTCCAGTATTTTTTAGAAGTTTGAAAGTTTGGATCTTTAGTGTTTTTTATAAAAAGACCAGCAGCTATTAATATTGCTGGTAGGATAAAATCCTTTAAATCGTTTATTCCCATTATTATGTTTTTATACTGAAAACTGTGACTGAATATTGTAAATGTAAACTATTGCGCCAACCAATTTTTAAAATCAAAGAAGTTCTGAGGAGCAACTCCATGGCCAACAGGATATTCTTTATAGGTAACAGGAATATTTAGCTTTTCTAAAATAGCAGGTGTTTTTCTAGCCCAATCAATAGGGATTACCTGATCTACAGTTCCATGAGAAGCAAATATTTTTAAGTTTTTGAAGTCGTTTTTCTCATAACCATCTTTAATGATTTCGTCATTAAAATAGCCACTCATTGCAACTACTCTCTGAATTTTTTCAGGATAAGAAAGTGCAGTTGCGTAACTTAAAATTGATCCTTGGCTAAAGCCAATTAAAGTTACGTTTTTTGGATCAATTGGGTAGTTTGTAGTTAATTCATCAATGAAATTTGCAATTAAATCACGTGATGTTTTAGCTTGTTCATTATCAGAAAATTTGTTTTGATCTGCATCAAAATTAATTGCGTACCAAGCATAACTATTGTATTGTAAGTCATAAGGTGCTCTTGCAGAAATAACGTAGTAATTATCAGGAAGTTCGGTTGCAAAAGAGAATAAGTCCTCTTCGTTGCTACCGTATCCGTGAAGTAATAGTAATAATGGGTTCTTGTCTAAGATAACTTTTGGTTCTCTTATTTTATATTCTAAAGATAAATTCATTTTTTTAATGGTAAATAGTGAGTTGTAAATGGTGAAATAAAGTTGCCAGTTTTTAATTTATAAATCAAAAACTAACCAATATTTTTAAACCATTTTTGAAAAAGTGCACCTACTAAAGGCACAGGTTTTGTTTCGCCTTTAATAGCGCTAAAAATACCGTATGTCCATAAGATAGAAATACAAATCCACATTGGGAAAGTAATCATGAAGCTGTCAAAATTACTGATTATAAGTCCGAATGAGATAAATGTTAGCGATAAACCTAGTGCTTGACGTATATGAAAAGAGGCAAAGCTATTTTTATTTTCAGAGTTCATCGACATCGCGATTAAAACACCAATGATTAATATATAACTGGTAATAGCAGGAGTTTTTCCTTCTTCGATTGAGTTGTTCATTCTTGTGTTTATATTTATTTTTCTAATACCAATTGATTCTGATTTACAATTCCGTAGACAGAACCTTGCAATTGAGTACCTAAAAAGGCTGAATTTTTAGACTTAGATAAGATATTCTCTTTTGTAAAAGTAGTTTTTCCTTCTGGATTGAATAAGGTAATATTTGCTTTAGAACCTTCGGTAATTGTATTGTTTTCGATACCAAAAACTGATTTTCCTAATGTTAGTTTTTCGATTACAGTTTCTAAAGGCAATACAGTTGTTAAAGTACCAAAAGCACTTTCTAGACCAATAGTACCATTTTTAGCCATATCAAATTCCATTTTTTTGAATTCAACATCAATTGGATTATGATCAGATGTAATCATATCGATAGTTCCATCTAAGACACCTTTAAGTAATGCTTGTCTGTCTGTTTCAGTTCGTAATGGAGGCGTAACTTTAAATCGAGTGTCAAATCCTTCTAATTCTTCATCGGTTAAAACCAGGTGATGTACAGCAACACTAGTTGTTACGTTTAACCCTTTTGCTTTAGCGTCTTTAATTAATTGAACCGATTTTGCTGTCGAAATAGTCGGGATATGAAGTTTTCCGCCTGTATATTCCAATAAAAATAGGTTGCGGACAATTTGTAATTCTTCGGCAAGATCAGGAATTCCTTTTAAACCTAATTTAGTTGAAACAATTCCCTCATTAGCAACACCATTTCCTTTAATGTTTTGATCTTGCGAATAAGCAATTACTAAGCCATCAAAATCCTGTACATATTGCAATGCGATTTTAAGTAAATTGGCATTGTCAAGGCTTTTATTATAATCACCAAAAGCTATAGCTCCAGTTTTCTTCATGTCGAATAATTCGGCCATATCTTTTCCTTCGCTAGCTTTTGTTAAAGCTCCGATAGGGAAAAGTTCGGTAGCAAAACCATTGGCTTTATTTTTTACAAAATTCACTTGCGATTGGTTATCGATAATCGGGTAGGAGTTGGGTTGTAAAGCAATAGCAGTAAATCCGCTTTTTGCAGCTACGTTCAAACCATTTGAGATCGTTTCACGGTCTTCGTAGCCTGGTTCTCCAAAGGAAACGCTACTATCAAACCATCCTTGCGATATATGTAAATTATCGAGTTTTATCTCGTCGGCATTTTCAGTATTAGGAAGTGAAGTTCCTATTTGTTCGATTAAACCATCTTTAATTAAAATATCTGCAGTCTTATTATGAAACGGACTTTTAGAATCTATAATTTTTGCTTCACGGATGATTATTTTCATATGTAGATAAATTTATTTTAATTGAAATAATTAAGTTTTAAAAGCATTAAAGCTTAATTTGTTTGAACCATGAATAAAGAAGAAACTTAACTTTCTTAATATCTTAATGGTAAAAAAATCACTTCACAAACTTAATAATTGCTATTTCTAATGCTAAAAATAACAATGCAAAGATAACAAACCATTTCCAAATCTCATTGTCAGTTCGCTCTGTTTGCAAGGTGTTAAAAATGGTCGAAATAGTATCGGCAGTTTTGTAATCAGAGATTAGATTTGTGTTAATCTGACTCAAATCACTTTCGCTTCGTTTGTAATTAAAACTCACGTTTTCTAGTGCTTCTTTTTTATTATAAATGGTATAATTACCAGCTTGTTCCGGATAATCGTTGAAAACGATTTTTACTTTATTATTTAAAATCTGTTGGATTGGGATAAATTGTTCATCAACACCTCTTACTTCTAATATAGCATCTTTAGATAATAATGCTTCAACAAAATAAGGCTGATTATTACCAATGATTATTGCGTTTATTCCAGATTTTTGATTGTTTTGTGCCATTTTATAAAAAACGGGAACAATTAGCGGCGATTGCTGAAAATTAGAATTGATATTGTTTATAGGTGCTGAAAAAATAGAAACTGCCGAAACTTGATTTTGTATCGAAGTTAAAAAAGCACTTTGATCCTCATAAGACAAAGCCGATGCATAAGAACTTGTAATTGGAAATGAATTTTTTGTTTTTGGATATTGGAAGTTCTTGATTTTATTTTCGAAAACACCTGAGAATATTGGGTGATCAAAGTTGATTTTGGTAATCAGTTTTTCTTTGTTTTCAAGAGCCTTCATTTCTATTTTACCAAAATTTGATAAAAAGGTATTCATATTGGAAACAGCCATTTTCTCTGATGGAATTATAATAACATTTCCGCCTTTGGAGACAAATGATCTTAAGGTTGTTTGTAATGCTTGTGGGATTTCATCTAACTCGTTCAGAATAATTGCATCTTGCTTATCTAGGCTATTGTAATCAAGGGAGCGAATGTCAGAATTATGATAATTGAATTCTTCAGCTGTATAAATTCGAGATAAAAAATTACTTTTTGCAGGATCTCCAATACTGATCACGTTAGTTTTCTTAGTTTCAGAAATACTAAAATACAATCGGTTGTCGTATTCTAAACCATTATCTTCGATAGTAACATAACCATGAAAAGCTTGTTTTGGAATGGTGAAGTTGACTTTTTTCTTTTTAGTATCAAAGTTTACAATAGTCTTAGCGATTAGTTTGTCATTATTGAATAAAGACATCGAAATAGGTTTGAAATTCTCACCGTATCCAGATAAACTAATACCGATATCGTAAAAATTATCTAGAGTTTGATTGATGAAAACACTGTCAATTGCTACATTGTTTTTTTGTTCCGCTTTTGATATTATAAAATAAGGATTATCATCGAACTTACTATTTTTTAGTTGTTTTTCATCTAGCCCAACTGCATCTGTAATAATGATGATATCCTTTTTAAAGGCCGATTTACGAGCCTTAACCTTTGCTATTATGTTATCTAGTTCAAAAGGAGTGGCACTGTATTTTAGGCTCTGTAATGAGTTACGAACCGATTTTATATCGGTGTTCCAATAGTTTTCAGTGTTGGTAAGTAAAGAAAATGAAGCGTTCTCTGGAGTGTTTTCTAGTAATTCCTGAACAGCACGTTTTAGTAATTCACCTTTTTTTCCTTTTGCCTGCATACTAAATGAATTATCAAGAATAATATACATTTCGTTATTGGCATTTTTGCTGTCTTTAGCAGTAAAAAATGGTTGAGCAAAAGCAAGAATCAGACAGGTAAGTAATAATAAGCGAGTAGCTAATAATAGCCATTTTTTTATTTTTGAACTTTTTCGAGTTTGAATAGAGAGTTTTGCTAAAAGTCGAACATTAGTGAAATATGACTTTTTGAAACGTCGTAATTGAAATAAATGAACCAAAATTGGAACTATCAATAAGAACAGAAAGTATAAAATTTCGGGATGTTTAAAATGCATTCTAAAGTTTAGTTTACTTCACTGATTTTATTTTCAATGGAGCTCATTGAATTTTTCGTTTGTCAAAAATACAAATTTACAGGCAGTTTTAACTGAAGTTGTTATATTTTTTCGAACTGCTAAATAAATCTAAACGATTATGGGGATATTATGTATTTTAGCATTTCAATAAAATTTTTACAAATGAAAAAATCGTATGCCGTTTTGCTTTTAATTTTATTCTTTACAGGAATTCAGGCGCAAAACAAAGTTAATCTGTTGGTAGGAACGTATACTAATAGTTGTGATAGCAAAGGAATTTATGTGTATGAATTCGATACCAATTCGGGCGAGTCTAAATTAAAAAATACTTCAGAAAGTACAGTAAGTCCAAGTTATTTATCTGTTTCTGCCGATAATAAATTTATTTATGCAGTTAACGAAAATGGGGCAGAAAGTGCTGTAAGTACATTTGGATATGAACCAAAATCTGGTAAAGTTACTTTTTTGAATAAACAAAAAGCGATGGGGGCAGATCCATGTTATTTAATTAATGATGGTGAAAATGTAATTACTGCCAATTATTCAGGAGGAAATATTTCGGTATTCAAAAAGACTGCAGAAGGTCTTTCGGAAGCAAAACAAGTGATTCAGCATACAGGAAAAGGAGTTAATACACAAAGACAAGAAGGAGCTCACGTGCATATGGTTTATTTTTCACCAGATAAAAAATATGTTTTGTCAAATGATTTAGGTCTTGATAAAGTTTTTATATACAAATACAATCCAAAATCTAAAGATGAAGTTTTGATACTAAAAGGAAGTGTAGATGTAAAGGCAGGAAGTGGTCCAAGACATTTAACATTCAGTAAAGACGGAAAGTTTGTGTACTTAATCCAGGAATTAGATGCTACTCTAACTACTTTTAGCTATGACAAAAACGGAAATTTAAAATTAATTGCAGAGACAAGTATTCTTCCTAAAGATTTTAAAGGAGGAACAGGAGCAGCAGCTATAAAAATATCACCAGATGGCCAGTTTTTATATGTATCAGATCGTGTCGATGCTAATAATATCTCAGTTTTTAAAATTCTTAAAAGCGGTGGTTTAGAATTGCAAGAGCAAGTAAGTACGTTAGGAAAAGGACCAAGAGATTTTTCTATCGATCCTACAGGGAATTTCCTTTTAGTAGGGCATCAATACACAAATAATATTGTGGTTTTTAAAAGAGACAAAGCTACAGGTAAACTTACTGATACCGGAAAGAGAATTGAGTTGTGCGCGCCAGTATGTTTGGTGTTTACGAAAAATTAATTTAAAGGTTCAAAGGTTCAGAGTCACAAAGGTTTCTCTGTCTTGTGCGTAAAATATAAAAGGCTCAAAGATGTAAAGTTTCAAGTTATTAACTTAATTCTACATCTTTGAGCCTTTTTGTTTACTTAGAATCTCAGCAGTTTAGTAGCTAATCTTTGAGCCTTTGTAACTCTGAATCTTTGAACCTAAAAAGACTTATTTATTCTTATCTTTTCTTTTCTTATCTCTTGTTTTTAGCATGTTTCTGTTAACAGATCCGTGCGTTTTCTTTTTAGTTTTAGAAGGACCTCCCAAATTGACTTTTTTATTCTTTTTGGCTTTATCATGAAAAGCTCCATCTCCATCTAGCTTTTGTTTTTTCATCAAAAACTTAATAGGCTGTCTGTCTTTCTCAGGTTCAATTAATTTTATCGAAACTTCTACTTCTTCAGGGAAATCAGCAATGTCAAGTTCTCTATTCATTAAGACTTCCACTTCTACTTTAAATTCTTCTTCACGAGGAGTAATAAAGCTTATTGCAGTACCAGTTGCGTCGGCACGACCGGTTCTACCAATTCTGTGCATGTATAATTCTGGAAACTCAGGAAGTTCAAAGTTGATAACGTGAGTAATATTGGAAATATCCAAACCTCTCGCCATAATATCGGTAGTTATAAGTCCGCGTAGCGTTCCTTCCTGGAAAGCAGCCATCGTACTCAAACGGTAATTTTGTGATTTATTAGAGTGAATTACACCAAACTGTCCTTCGAAGTCTTCTTCGATACGATCGTGAAGCATATCTGAAATCTTTTTGTTATTTACAAAAACCAAAACGCGACTCATGTCTTCGTTGTTTTGTAATAAATGTTTCAGTAAGTTTACTTTGGTATTAAAATTAGGAACATTGTAGGTAATTTGTTCAATGTTTTCTAATGGTGTTCCAGATGCTGCAAGGGTAACTTCTTCTGGGAAATCAAAAAAGTCATTCAAAACGGCATCAACCTCATCGGTCATTGTTGCAGAGAATAAAATATTTTGACGTTTGGTTTTCATCATTGCCAAAAGCGCTGTTAATTGCGTACGGAAACCTAAATTAAGCATTTCGTCAAACTCATCAATAACTAGTTTTTGAGTTTCATCAAAACGAACTACTGCATCTAATGCTAAATCCATTGTTCTTCCTGGTGTTCCCACCAAGATATCGATTCCTTCGTAAACGGCTTTCTTTTGTGTATTAATATTGACACCACCAAAAATACCCAATGTTTTAACCGACATGTATTTGGTTAATTTCTCTACTTCTTCAACAACCTGAACAACCAATTCACGTGTTGGAACAAGGATTACAATTTTTGGAGTATTGGTTGGAGTAAATTTATATAGTTTTAATAAAGGCAATAAATAGGCAAATGTTTTACCTGTACCGGTTTGTGCAATTCCCATCATATCACGACCGGACATAATTACAGAAAAAGATTTTTCTTGAATAGGAGTAGGTGTAACAAAGCCTAATTCATCAATTGCTTTTTGTACGGATTTAGGAAGATTAAATGTCTCGAAAGTGCTCATTTGCATTAAATTTTGTGCAAAGGTACGTTAAAATAGCGGTTAGTTTACTAAATTCTTGGAATCATCTGATAATTTAAATGTATAACAAGTTAATATTCAGAGTTTAATATGTTGCTAAATACTTAATTCTAACAATTCTAAATCGTATTTTGTTAGGATTAAAGCATTCATTTTGCGAAGATTTAAATTGAATTCTTATTAGTAGTGCCAAAATAAAAAGCTTGTGATTAATAGAAAGATATCTATTTTAAAGTATTGCTTTTTCATATTTATTCAGCCTTAATTTTTAGTAATATTGATACTAATATAAGTACGAAATGTATTAAAAAAATAAAAAGCACCTTTTGATGATTTATATTTTTTTTTGAATATTTTTGGAAGAATGAAATCAGAAGGAATTTTAGGAATTTATCTATAATATCTTAAAAAAAAACAAAAGAAGATTATGAGAAACTTATTGATATTGTTCTTATTTCTTTCAAATATTTGTTTTGCGCAAAAACTGAGTAATTATTTAGGGTTTGATTTAATAACTCATAATTCTTCTATAGTTAGTTTACAGGGGACTTGGGGAATAAGCCAATTGATAGTTAATCCTGATATAACAGAATATTCATTATCTCAGCAAACACTTGATAGATCTGATAATTATAGAAACTATATAACGTTAAATGCCAATCAAACCTTTGTGTGTGGTTATAGTGCTAAGTGCGGAAGTGGTTGTTTTACTAGAATTTTAGGTAAATATAAAATCATAGATGAAAACTACATTTGCTTTTATATTGATAAGATTACTGGTTACGGTGACTGCTTTGGAGACTCTGAGCCAAACAAAGATTTTGGTTTATATTACTATCATAAATTTGATGACGGTTTTCTTCTTTTAAAGAGCACAGGAAGTATTGAAAACGATAAACAAAATATAGAATATCGTAATTTAATTGTTGCTAATTATTCAGAAATTAGAAATTTTGACAATACTAGTCTCACTCATTTGATGAATAGATGCAAACAAACTGACTTAAAAGAAGATTCAGATATCATTGCTTTTTGTATGGCTGAAAACCAAATCAAAGATTATGAGCTATTATATTTGATGAAATCAGATCAATATAAGTCATCGTTTAAGGCTTTGTTAAAAGTCAACGGTGAATTTCGTTATGTAATATATGACGAAGGATCTAAGCAAGTTATTTTATATGATGATAGTCAAATTAAGAATATTGATAGGTTGATTAAAGAAATCAATGATATTAAAACATTAAAAAAGAAATGTTTTAAAGAACCATATGACCCAAAAACAATAACATCTGATAAAAATACAATAACGATATATAAAAAGAAAAAAGAAATTTATAAAATTGTATATGTACAGTATAATCAAAATAGTGAAATTCCTTATACTAAAATTATTTACTTTCAAAATTCAAAACCAATATGTATTGAAAGTCTGAGAAATACAAATGACAAAGAAAATAAACAAATTCCTCAAATGGTAATTTATGTTTTGGATTGGGAAGAGAATAAGGTAGTGAACAAAATAGAAACTGAAACAAGATATATATCGACATCTATTTATAGAGAAAAAATAGTAATTAACCGTATAATGGAAGTAATTAATAAACAGGGCTTATAAATGAAACAAATCTTCTATCTATTATTTTTTTTAGTTTCATTTTTTTGTTTTGGACAGAAAAATTATAAAGTTACCAAAGGTGAACTACAATTAATCAGTAGAAATGCAGGCATCATAATAAAAAAAAGTAATAAATATTATGAGTTTAAGATTAATTATGATTTTGATAATAAAAATTTCAAACTGGAAATTGAAGCTAAATTGAATGAAATTTCAGAATCTGATTTTCAGGATATTAAAAATAAAAAAGATCTTGTTTTCAATAACGAAATAGATTCTTATAAATTAAAAAAATACGATAAATACAAATATATTTCAACTCACAATCAAGACGGCTCTAGTGAATTTTATAAATTCAACAAAGATCTTTATTTTCTTAATGGAGAGTTTTACCCATATTTAATTTTAGATTTTGGCAAAAATAAAAAAATAATATTATTAGAATCAAGAGGAGATTATATAATACCAACAGAATCAGGATTTAAATTTTTATTAAATCATTATAGAGATGAATTCAATATGTATCAAGTAGTTCAATTAAAAACTCAAAAAGCGATTGATATCTATACTGGATATTTTTCTAATTTGAGTAAATATTATAAAGTTGATACTCTAAAAAACAAAAAAGTATTTTTTAAAAATTTATATAATAAAAACATCTTAAAGACTTCTTTTGACTCGATTAATTTTAATCACCATTTTATAGTTGGCTATAGTGGGGAGAAAATCAAAATTTATAATTATAAATTTGACAGACTTACTCTTTCCAATGTCCAATCGATTAAATTAGAAAAAAAATTCCCTAATGCACAGATTATACAGCATAATACTTTAAAAAAAATTAACTTATTAGGGGAAGAATATAAACGAGGTGATGGACCTTTTAGCGTTAATCTATCATTTCAATTTCCGGATAACAAAGTTGAATTTAAAATATTTAAAGAAAATCAAAAATTTTACATTTCAGGAGATTTTAACGAGCTAAAAACTCATGAATATAAACCTGTTAGTTTTGGAGGTTATTATAAATCAGAACTTTATCATACTTCTGAAATTGAAGATATTGAGTATCATGCTGAAGGTGATATTTATATAACACTAAAAACAGAAAGTGGATACTTGAAAAAAAGACCATTTTTGATATGGTTAAAGTTAAAAAATGGAAAATATAGTTTAAATATTCTTGATTACTTGTTAAATGAAAATCCTAGTGAAGAAGTTAAAAAGATTAATGATGAATTGCCTAAAAACTTAGATTCGATTGCAAGAATTAATCAAGATATATATATAATCGAAAAAAATGGTTTTTATACCTACTTCCCAATTGTAAGAGAGATTAAGTATAAAAAAATAGAAAAATTTCAAGATAATTATGCCCGTTTTGAATTGCCAAATGGGCAAAAGGGATGGTTGGATTTAGATGGAAAAGAATATTTGGATAAATAGAAAAACGGATATAACATACTGGAAAAGATTGGGAATTTAGTTGGACTTATAATTAATCTATAGTAGTATAACTATTGACTAAAATGGATTGGATAAAAAAAAACATGAAAAAATACATTTTTAAATTTTGGTTACTAAACTTTTTATTGACTGCTATATTATTCTTAATTTATTATGTATTGGCTTTTACACAATTAAAATCAAACAATGGGAATTTGTTTGAAATCATTTTAGATTTCTTATTTACACTCTTTAATTTATATTACATATTAGCATATTCTATTGTAATGATTGTTTTTTCAACAGCTTTCTTTCTGAATTTACAAAAGACCATTCGAGCCAATAATTTCTTATCATCATTAACTTTTATAGCCATACCCTTAATTGCTGTGATTTATATTCTAATTGATTTATATCCTTATAATTCTTTTGTTGTGGTCTGGTGGATTGGTTTTCCTTTGGCTTACTTACTATTTATAATATTTCAATTTTATATATTTAGAAAAAAAATCAATAAACATGAACTGTAGTAATAACAAAAGAAAATAACTAAATGGAAAAGATTAATTTATTAATAATTGTGATTGTAATCTCTCTGTTCATTTCATTATTTCTTGCATTTTTTCTGGTAATAGTTAAAACAAAGAATAAGATAAGTAATTATCTGTTTGCTACTTTTTTATTATTAACAGCAATAGATACCAGTCAAACTTTATTTAATTTAATGGTTGATAAACCTTCAAATTTCGGAATGTTAAGAGGTTTATTTGCTTTCTTGCAAATTCCTGTTTTTTATCTATATGTATTGTCTGTTTGTTACTCTGATTTTAAGCTAAAACCTAAACACTTATTACATCTGCTTCCATTTGTAATAGCAAATGTAATTTTGATACCTCGTTTTTATGCAGTAGATGTTGCTTCTAAAATTAATTTTATTAAAAATTATCAAAATGTGGTTGAAATACAGTTCAATCATATTCTTATACATGTTCAGTTAGTTGTATATATCATTGCTGTTTTTATGGTATTAAGAAAAGCAAAAAAACTATACCTCGAAAATTGTGCAGGTACAAGTATTAGTTCTTATAATTGGTTGTTTCAGTTTACGGTTGTACTAACTATTTTGTATTCGGTTGCTCTTTTTAAAAATATCTTCAAGTTTTCGGATTATCCCTATATCTCTGAATGGATAAAAATTGGGCTCCTCGTATTTCAGTTATTTATTATTTGTTGGTATTTATTTAAAGCATTAAATAATCCTGGTTTATTTAGAAATATTGATTCAAGATTAAAACTGGTTTCGGAAATTGTTTTAGAAGAAAAAAATAAGGAGCAACTAGTTGTAAGTGAAAAAGAATATAATGAAGATTTATTAAAATTACAGCAGTATATGGCTGAAGAAAAGCCATTTCTAGATCCTTCCTTAACAATTCAGGATGTATCTAAAGGTATTGCAATTCCTGTCAGAGAGCTCTCGCTTTTAATTAATCATAAGTTAGAGCAACATTTTTATGATTTCATTAATACCTATCGTATAGAAAGTGCTATGGGGATTTTAAAAGATGTTACAAAAAGTAAGCTAACAATTTTAGAAATTCTTTATGATGTAGGTTTTAATTCAAAATCTTCTTTTAATACTGCTTTTAAAAAACATACCGGTTTTACTCCTACAGATTATCGTAAAGCTATGTAAGATAGTAGTTTGTGATTACTCGTACGAGTGTTTTTAAATATTCGTACTAGTTTTTCTTAATAAATGCGTTCGAATATTTTTACTCGGTCGCGTAGGTTTAACTTCTCCCGCATCTTTGTATCGAAATAAATTCTTAACCTTAAAAATTACGATACAATGAAAAACATTATCTATTTATTACTTCTTATAGTAACAGTCGCAAGTGCTCAAACAAGCAAAAAAGTAGTATCAAAAGAAAGAGATTATAGCTTTCTTACAGACAGTTTAAATATCGATAAACAACTAGAAAAAAATAAACTGGCAGGATTTAGTGTTGTTGTTTTCGAAAATTACAAGATAGTCTACTCAAATCAATTTGGTGTAAAATCAATAGATTCAAAAGAGAGAATGGATCAAAACACTGCTTTTTCTACAGCTTCAATTTCAAAACCAATTACAGCGCTTCTTTGTTTTATGCTCGAAGAAAAAGGATTGATTAATTTAGATGATCCTATAGATGGTTATCTAAAACGCTGGCATTTGCCAAAAAGTAAGTTTATTGAAAATAACAGCCCAACCTGGAGACAATTTCTTAACCATACGGCTGGTACAACTCAAAGTGGATTCGCTGATCACTATGAAGGTGATACAATCCCGACAATAAAAGAAAGTCTTTTAGGAAAGATTCCGAGATATGATAAAGAAATTGATTTCTTGTTTACGCCAGGAACGGGTTGGGCATATAGTGGTGGTGGTTATGTAATTGTTCAGATGGCATTAGAAGATACTTTTAATAAATCTATGGCAGAACTTGCTGCGGCATATATTTTCTCACCTCTTGGGTTGAAAAATACTACAATGATACAGCCTAATGAAAAAGGATTTCCTGTAAATGTAGCACTCGTTCATGATGAAAATGGAAAGGTTATTAGAACAGGTTTGCCAATCACACCGCAAGTTGGAGCATCAGGAATGTGGTCTACACCTACAGATTTAGCTAAAATTGCTATCGAGATGCAAAATGCCTTACGTAATAAAAACAATAAAGTGATTTCACATAATGTTGCAAAAAAAGTAACTGAAGTAACCGCTTTAAAAGATGCTGTTGGCGGGTGGAGTTATGGATGGCAAAAGTCCTTTGGTTATAATAACTATGATTGGTTTATATGTAATGGCTCAAATACAGGAGTAGGAGGCAGTGTTTTTGCTACAATGACAGATGGAAACGGTTTTGTATTTTTAACCAATGGCGAAAAACCGAATCGTTTTCCTGTGATGGGACAGACTCAGAAAAAGCTTCTGACCTTGATGGATTGGAATGGAAAAACGGTTAATGATGAAATTCAGGAAATGCCTTCAAGCTTAAAACAAAAACTAATAGGAACTTATGATGATTTCCTTTATGCGCAGGGAGTGAAAACCAAAATTGTAGAAAAGAATAATCGTCTGTATGTTGAATCTCCATTATTAGATCATTTTAAAGGAAAAAATGATAATGAGTTGGTATATCTTAAAAATGGATTATTTAAAATTATAGATTATCCAAACTTGTTGAAATTTGATTTCAGCGATGGGAAATTAAGTTCTGTAATCTTAACTAGAGATAAGTTGAGTACTAAAGTTGAACTAACCGATAAAGTAAAATAATTACCGTGAACTAATAATCCCTTAAACAAATCAATTGTTTAAGGGATTATTAGTTAAAGTTAAAATGATTAAAAGCCTTCAAAAACGCCTAATCCAAATAATGCAAAATCATATTTTACAGGATCTAGAGGATCCATTTTGCGAAGATTTAAATCAAGTTCAGCTAATGCTTTACCATCATTTTGCTTTCGCGAAAGGAGCTCTAATTTTCGAGCTACGTTTCCGGAATGTACATCAAGAGGGCAAGAAAGTTTAGCAGGCGAAATGTTTTTCCAGATACCTAAATCAACTCCTTTATTGTCTTGACGGACCATCCAGCGTAAGTACATATTAATACGTTTGGCTGCCGAATTGTTTAATGGATCCGAAATGTGCTTTTGTGATCTTTGCAGATGTTCTATTTCAAAGAAAGCTTTTTTGAATTCGTGAATGCTTTTCTGTAAACTATCTTCTTCTTGATTTTTGGAGAAGACAGCTTCAAGTCCGCCATGATTTTTATAAATGTGTTGCAATCCTTTAATAAAACTGCCAAAGTCTTTTCCATTAAAAGTGCGATGTACAAAGTTCTCTAGTCTTGCTATATCTTCATCATTATGGCTCATGATAAAATCGTAAGGAGTGTTTCCCATTAATTCCATCATTTGATGTGAGTTTTTAATGATCATTTTGCGATTTCCCCAAGCGATTGTAGCACTAAGGAATCCAGCAATTTCGATATCTTCTTTTTGTGAAAATAAATGTGGAATCTGTACAGGATCACTATCAATAAAATCTTGATTGTTGTATTGAATGACTTTTTCGTCTAGAAAATCTTTGAGTTCTGTTTGGGTCATGATTTAAATAAAAGTTCTTGAAATATATAAAGTCTAGCCCTGATAGAAACGGTATCCTTTTTGGTTTTTTCTTTAAAAACAAAAAGATACAAGTGGATAGCAGGAAGAGGCTCCTAATTACTAATTAAGCCATCTACCATTACGAGCTTTCTGTCGGCCATATTGGCTAGTTCTTCGTTGTGGGTTACGATAACAAAGGTTTGTCCGAATTCATCACGAAGTTGAAAAAACAATTGATGTAAGTTTTCTGCAGAATGAGTATCTAGATTTCCTGAAGGTTCATCAGCAAAAATAACATCTGGTTTATTAATTAAGGCTCTTGCAACGGCAACACGCTGTTGTTCTCCGCCTGAAAGTTCGCTAGGTTTATGATTTATTCTGTGTGATAAACCTAAATATTCTAAGATTCTTTTAGCCTCATTTTCGGTTTCGCCTTTTGGTTTGTTTGCCATAAATGCGGGGATACAAACGTTTTCTAAAGCGGTAAATTCAGGTAATAGTTGGTGAAATTGAAAAATAAAACCAAGATTTAAATTTCGGAAATTGGATAATATCTTGTCTTGTTTGTTTTTCTTTTTAAAATAACGATTCATATAAATCGCTAGTACAAAAAGAGGCAGTAATAAAGCTGCAATGATAATGTATCTAAAGGTATCGTCAAATATTGTAAGCTTGAAGAAAAATAAAAAAACAAGTAAGCATAAAGTATAAATACAACCTATCCAGGAAACCCATTTGAAAATTTTTTCTTGTTTAGAATTGTCAGTTTCTACATCTTGTAATTTTAATACATTTTCTCCGTTTATAATCAGAGACGAATCTGTATTTATTTCAGGTTTATCGAGTGTTCCTAAAATTTGCAAAAGGGTTGTTTTTCCTGCTCCAGAAGCACCAACGATCGAAACAATTTCTCCTTTTTTAATATGCAAATCAACTCCTTTTAAAACCTCAAGTTGATCGTAGAATTTATGTATATTTTTTGCTTGTATCATTATGAAACTGTTTTTACAAAGTAACAAAGATTCTACGGATATAAAAATGTGTTATAACAGAATTTTAGGAACATTTATTTGTAAAATCTAATTACATGAAATGATATTGTGAAAAGTGAATTGTAAAAAGTGAGATGTATAATAATGCTAACTCTGTATCGAGTAAAATTTTAGGAACGGAATTTGATTAATGGATATAGAATTAATGAGTTTACTTAGAAAAATATATTAGTTACTAGTTTAAAATGAATTATATTTGATAGTAACTCAGCTTTTAATATGTATTAAAATGGATGAAAAAACGCTTGTAAAAGACGAGAAGATAAAGAAGCTTTTGTTAGGATTACTTTTTGATGGTATAGGAATGCTTTCCTTTACAATTCCTTTTTTAGGAGAGTTCTCCGATGTTGTTTGGGCTCCCTTGGCAGGTTTCTTAATGACCTATATGTACAAAGGGCGTGTAGGAAAAGTGGCTGGTATATTAACTTTTGTTGAAGAAATTATTCCGTTTACAGATGTAATTCCGTCGTTTACCTTGACTTGGTTTTATACTTATTTTATTCAAAGGAAAGATAAGAATATAGATAAAGACCTTATTCTTTAAATAGAAATCCCAATCCCATATTTTTGAGCATTTTTTTCTCAAAGTTCCAAAAGAAACGGAATTGACCAAAAATAGCTCCAATTGCGACAAGTAGTACCTGATAAATAGGGAAAATGATTATTAATCGAATAAGTGTGAACCAAAACCCGAAATCTTCTTTTGTGATTCCTAACCAAACGCAAAAGGGATGAGACAACCAAGCCGAAGTAGAACCGGTTATAGCAAATACAATAAATATGATGGTGAGTTGAAAATTAGAAGTAATTCCCCAACGTTGTTTTAATTTATTCATTTTTATTTATAATGATCACAAATATAGCAACATTATCTTGAAGGGACATATCCTGCTAGCTTTTGTTTGTAAGTATTTTGAAAATAGATCATGTAATTATAGATTAAGTAATTTACTTCGTATCCATAATTAATAGTTGGGTCATAATCGATTCTCATTTCATATAGATTGGGATTGTAACGTTGTGGTTGTAAAACTCTGCTATTCCATTCTTGTACATATTGGCGGTTTTTATTTTCCAGATATGATTGTGAATAATAATTTCGAGGTAATGCCATTGTAGCTAACCAGGTGCTAAATCCACTGTCGATTATTATTACTTCGTATTCTAATTCGTCATTTGCAATACGAACAGTGTCATTTACAGAAGTAGCTGGTTTCTTAGAAATTGCAACGTTTGTCTTTTGAGTAGAGCATGCCGTAATAACAAACAAAATAAGAAATATGTAAATGCTGTTTTTCATGGCCTGAATGATGAAATATAAAATTACAAAAAATCAGTGAAGGCTTTTTTTATTTAACAGTTTTTATGAGGGGCTACTGAGGTTTTTAGGAAGATACTGAGGTATTTAAGGTTCAAAGGTTTTCTGTAGAGACGCACCGCAGTGCGTCTAGAATATTCAGAGACATAATTTTTTTTGCAATAGTCGCATTATATCTCGTCTTTAATAAGGATGAAAAATTTCAAGAAATACACAAAAAAAAAGCTGTTTGCATTTATGCAAACAGCTTTTGATTATTTTTTTTAACTTATAACCTTAGTTTCTCAGAACCTTAGTTTTTTTTTAAGAAACCTATTTTCCGAATAGTTTACCTAATAATCCTCCGATACCGCCACTTTTGGTTGCGGCCATTGCATCACTAATATCTACTTTTCCATCAGCATTCTGATCTAAGCCAAATTGCATTCCGTATTTATTAATAGTTTCCATTATTCCAGATGCCTGACCTCCATTTCCTGAAATAGCATTAATAATGTCTGATATTTGAAAACTACTATCGTTAGGATCTTTTGCTTTTCCTACAAGAGAACCTAAAATTTGAGGAATCATGCTACTTGCTACATTGCTTGACGCTTCTGTGCTTAATCCAAATTTTTCACCAAGATTTCCTGTTAGCTGTTGCGTTAGTTGTTGAACAACAGGATTTGAATTGTCAATAGGGGAGTTTCCTTGAAATAATCCTGCAAGTTGTTCAACACCGCCTTCAGATGCTATTTTTTGTAACCCAGAAAGTATAGAACTACTTGTTTCATTCAGTACTGCTTCATTTTGTTCATTTGGTATAGCAGCATTGTTTACAACAGAACTACCTCCGTACTGTTGTACTAATTGTGTTAATTGCTCAAACATGAATTTTAGGATTTAGATTAGAACTCAAATTTAATAAAAAAAATAAAGGGATTTATTAAACGATGTTAATAAATCCCTTTTAAGTAATTTAATTATAATTGATTAGCTTAACAAAGTAATGATTTGTTGCGCTAATTCTGTCCCAATTCTGTCTTGTGCTTCTCCAGTTGCAGCACCAATATGTGGAGTCAATGAGATTTTTGTATGCATTAAAATAGCCATTTCTGGTTTTGGTTCGCTTTCAAACACATCTAATCCAGCAAAAGATACTTTTCCGCTATCTAATGCTTTTACCAAAGCAACTTCATCGATAACACCACCACGAGCGCAGTTTACAATACCAACACCATCTTTCATGATTGCTAATTCTTTCTCTCCGATGATGTAACCATCTTGAGCAGGAACGTGTAATGTAATGAAATCAGCTTCTTTAAATAAAGATTCTAATGATTGTGAAACAATAGTTGTAGTTATTGATTGACCGTCAAAGAATTCAACTTTAACATCTACTTTAGGGATAAAGCTATCTGCAGCGATAACTTTCATTCCTAATCCTAATGCCATTTTTGCTGTAGCTTGACCAATACGGCCAATACCAACAATACCAAGAGTTTTACCTCTTAATTCAGTACCGTTAGCGTATGCTTTTTTCAAACCGTCAAAGTTTGTATCACCTTCAAGAGGCATATTTCTGTTTGAATCGTGTAAAAAACGAACTCCATTAAATAAGTGTCCAAAAACTAATTCAGCCACAGATTCAGATGATGAAGCTGGAGTGTTAATTACATGAATTCCTTTGCTTTTTGCATAGTCAACATCAATATTGTCCATACCAACACCACCGCGACCAATTATTTTTAATCCTGGGCAAGCATCGATAATATCTTTACGTACTTTGGTTGCGCTACGCACCAAAACAACATCTACATTGTTTTCGTTTACAAAATTAGCAACTTGTTCTTGTGCTACTTTTGTAGTTATAACTTCAAATCCACCTTTTTCTAAAGCAAGAATTCCACTTTTAGAAATTCCGTCATTTGCTAATACTTTCATTGTGTGTTTATTTTTTTTATTGATTAATCGTTTAACTTTTTAATCGATGAACCAATCTATTATGATTTTTTCTTTTTTGTTTAGTAGCCATTCCCGCTATTCGTTCCAAACCAAGTTCACTGAACTCCGATTAAAATAAATGTTTTAGTGAAGTAATCTTTTTTGTTTTTAAAGAAAAAATAAAAAAGGATTTTTACTTCTATCAGGCTAGGGTTTCCAGATTCAATAGGAATTTCGATTAAACAATTAACCGAATAACCTATTAAATTTTAGACTCTAAAGCTTTCATTACATCTACCAATACCTGAACGCTTTCTATTGGCATTGCATTATAAATAGATGCTCTGTACCCACCAACTGAACGATGACCTGGTAAACCAGAAATATTAGCTTCTTTCCACATGGCATCAAATGTAGCTGTATGGTCAGGATTGTTTAATAAGAAAGTAACATTCATTTTAGAACGATCTTCAACTGCTGCTGCACCTTTAAATAAAGGGTTTCTATCAATTTCTGCGTAAAGTAAAGCAGCTTTCGCATCGTTTAGTTTTTCAACTGCTGCAACACCACCTTTTTCTTTAATCCATTGTAATGTCAATAATGAAACGTACACTGCAAAAACAGGAGGAGTATTATACATACTTTCTGCTTTGATATGTTTTGTATAATCTAGCATACTAGGAATTGTTCTTCCGTTTTTACCAAGAATTTCTTCTTTAATAACCACTAGAGTAGTTCCTGCAGGTCCCATATTTTTTTGAGCTCCAGCATAAATTAAATCAAATTTAGAATAATCTAAATTACGAGAAAAGATATCAGAACTCATGTCACAAACTACTGGTACATTTGTTACTGGGAAATCTTTCATCTGAGTTCCAAAAATGGTGTTGTTACTTGTACAGTGAAAATAATCTGCATCGGCAGGTATTTCGTAACCTTTTGGAATATTGTTGTAATTTTCTTCTTTAGATGAAGCTACAGTAATAGTTTCTCCAAAAAGTTTTGCTTCTTTTATAGCTGCTGCCGCCCAAGTTCCTGAATCTAAATAGGCTGCTTTACCGTTTTCTCTCATTAAATTATAAGGAGCCATTAAGAATGCTGTGCTTGCACCACCTTGTAGAAATAAGGCTTGATACCCTTTTCCTTGAAGTCCTAATAATTCTAAAGCAAGGGAACGAGCTTCTTCCATAACAGCAACGAAATCTTTACTTCGGTGTGAAATTTCTAAAATAGATAGTCCTGAATCATTAAAATTTAAAATAGCTTTTGATGCTTTCTCAAAAACTTCTTGAGGTAAGATACTTGGTCCTGCGCTGTAGTTGTGTTTTTTCATGGTGTAGTTAAGTTCCAATATTTTTTAGAAACGCAAATTTCGGGAATAGGAGTCAAAAAATCGTTAAATTATTCGCAATAATTCTAAGATTTTAACTTATGTTATTAACAAAAACGATATAGTATCTACGTTGTCTGCATAATCCCAGAGCTCAGGAGTCTGTGTTTTTCCAAATGGAATACTTTTTTCTATTAAATTATTACTTACGATGCATTGAATTTGCTCGTTTTCAGCTTGTAAACGTTGTTTTAAATCCTCTATATTTTCGTAATTTTCATAAAAAACACTCGAAATAGGAGAGGCATGGCTTGTGTCTTCTTTTAGAGTAAGAAAGCCATTGTCTAGTAATTTGAAGTTGCTCATCAGGAAAACGGCCTTGTTGTAGTCGTAATTGTTAGCATATTTTTCATAATGTATAACATCCTGATATTCAAAAATTGCTTCAAAAAAAGCATCAAATTTATAGCCTTCAGGAACAAAAAGCTTAGAAACATTTCGGCATCCTAAACCAAAATATCTGAAGATATCTTCGCCTAAGGCAATAAGTTGTTCTTTGGATTCTTTTCCGTTTAGTACAGCAATAGAGTTTCTGCTTTTTCGTATAATTGAAGGTTTGTCTTTAAAATAGTATTCAAAATAACGTGCTGTATTATTGCTACCTGTAGCAATTACAGCATCAAAATTTTCTAATTTCCCATCTACGAAAGTAATATTATTAGCAAAATCTGGATTAATCGCAATAAGGTATTTAGCTATAAAAGGGAGTAAATGCTGATCATTTGAAGAGGTTTTTATAAGTACGCTATGTCCTGTAATTAAAACACATAAAAAATCATGAAACCCAACTAATGGAATGTTTCCTGCTAATATTAGAGCTATATTCTTAGGGTCTTTAATGTTTATATCATATGCAGAAAGCCAAGTATTTATGTTTTCTTCTGTCAATGCTTGAGCCCAAGATTGAATAGCAAAATAAACTTGTTCAGGCGTGTACCAGCCATTATGTGATTGAGATAGTTCAATCAGCTTTATGAAATCATCAAAAAACAAGTCATTACTTAGAACATTATTGTCTTTTTTACAATCATTTTCAGAAAATTGACTTAAAAACTTGCGGAGTTCTATAAAAGATTGTTTTTTTTCGTTTTGTAACATAAGTAATTTGTATATGAATAGTTTTGATTGTAATTTTGCACAAAAATAAGCTATATAAGTTATAAGACAAAGCAGAATAAAATCTTATTATTTCTAAACTTGTAACTTTTAACTCGTAACCAAAAATAAAATGGCAATAATTATAACCGACGAATGTATCAATTGTGGTGCTTGTGAACCAGAGTGCCCAAATACAGCAATCTATGAAGGTGCTGATGATTGGAGATACAAAGATGGAACAAAACTATCTGGAAAGATAATTTTACCAGACGGAACTGAAGTTGATGCAGAAGATGCTCAAACTCCAATTTCGGATGAAGTTTACTATATCGTTCCTGGGAAATGTACCGAATGTAAAGGGTTTCATGATGAACCTCAATGTGCTGCAGTATGTCCGGTTGATTGTTGTGTACCTGATGATAATCACGTAGAAGATGAAGAAACCTTGTTGAATAGACAAGCGTTTTTACATGGTGAATAAAATAACTCATTTCCAGAGTTTTAAGAATAATCCTGAGCATCAAGCTCAGGATTTTTTTGTTTAAATATTTTTTTTAATCATATCGTTTTTGAATACTTTTTTTTGCTAATTTGGTAATGTTTTTTTTACATTTCATTTAGTGACTTTATCAAGGGCCTATGAATAGATTACTATTTTTACTTTTTATGTTGTTTAGCATGAGTGTTTTAGCTCAAAGTAAGGAATATTCGATTGTTGTTAAAGATATAGATACACAACTTCCTATAGATGATGCAACAGTAGTTGTACTTAAAACCAAACAAATTTTATTGAGTAATCAAGATGGAAAAGTAACTTTTATGTTAACTGGTGGTTCTAATTTTCAAGTTTCAGAAGCAAATCATGAGCCATTAATTGTTCGGTGGGCGGCATTAAAAGAAAATGAATTTGTAATTTATCTGAAAAATAAAAAGAATAAATTAGATGAAATTGTTTTATCTAAAGAAGCACCAGATAAAATACTGCACAAAATTGTTTCTAATTCGATTAAGAAGTTAGCGGTATCCTGTCGGCTGAAAGTGTATGTAAGAGAATTTTTTATGCTCGATAATAAATACTCTTATTATAATGATGGACTTGTAAATTTTCAGTTTTCGGTAAATCAAAAAGAACCAACAACAACATTACTAGTAGAACAAAATAGATCTTATGGCTTGATAGATACCAATGTAAGTGCTGATTTAAAGGGATATAATTTGAATAATATTATGGAGAATTATTATAATTTGAATTATTTGGATCCAATTCTAGATTCAAAACTAAAGAAAGAATATTATTTTATCATAAAAGGGCATCCTAGTAATAAAGATTATTATGTAATGTTTGCAAAACCAATAAAAATATCTAAAAAAGTAATGGATAGTTTTGAAATTGTTTATGATCCTGAGAAAAGATTAATAATCGAATTTATGATTGTCACTACTCCAGAAACTGCAGCTAAAATTGAAGATAAAACAAATGTGGGAGCTAAGAATATTACGAGATCACTTGTAAAAGTGAATTACAGAGTAGATGGTTTAGATTACTACTTATTGAGTTCAAACGAGGAAATTGCTTATGACCTTGTATTAAAAGATAAAATAAAAAATATTCAGGTTCGTAATAGTTTTGTAACAACAAACTTCAATAAACAAAAGTTTACTTATAATGAGAGTGATGTTTTTAAAGAGAAAACACTTTTCAATAAAAAGAATAAAATATTGACTAATTACTGGGATACTTCAGGATTCAGAGCCACTGATGAAGAAAAAATATTGATAGGTGCATTAGATTATAAGATGTAGTTTTTAAAAATAGTAACAAAAAAAAATCCTGAGATATGCTCAGGATTTTTTTGTTATATTTAGTTTTCAGATTAAAAAGTAAATCCAAGTCTAGCGTAGTAATATGCTCCGCTGAAGCCCATTTGTACAGCATCCCAATATCCACCAGCTTCAGTATTTCCTTTTTCATCTTGTTTAGTTGGGTAAACATTAAATAAATTGTTGCTTCCAAGACTTAGTTTTAATGATTTGGTTAGTTGGTATCCAAGTGTTAAATCGGTTACTATTCTGTCATGATAAACATCTTCTTCATCTCCGTAGTCAACTAAAACGACTTTGCTGAAATGTGTAAAGGCTAAACCAGCATCAAATTTTTGTCTGGCATAGTTTAAGTTTAAACCAAATTTATTCTTAGGTGCTGAAGCTAATAAAAATGCTCTTTCACGTCTTCCAAAAAAAGTATCTTCGGGTAGGCTACCATTTTTTACATTGTCAATCTTCATGTTATTGATGTTACCTACAAGCGTAGCGCTAAATAATGATCCTCCAAATTTTTTCTTCCATGCAAGAACTAAATCTAATCCAGTTGTTTTAGTGTCTACGCCGTTTACAAAAAATTGAGCTTCGGCAACACCAATATTTAATGGAGCAGCATCAAAGTAGCCAGTAAGTACAATACGGTTTTTAACTTTTATAAAATAACCATCAACTGTAGCTGTAAAATCACCAAAATTAGCAGTAAATCCTAATGAAGCGTTTACAGCTTTTTCTTCGTTTAATTTTTGAATGCCAAATGCTTTGGTTACTGGGCTGTTGTTTGGAGCAAGTAATACTTCGGTAGCACCGCTGGCATTAAAATTTGTAAAATGTAAATTATAGTAAATTTGTGCCAATGATGGAGCGCGGAATCCTGTGCTTACAGATCCTCTAAAGTTTATGTTTTTGCTTGCTTTTAAACGCATCGCTAATTTACCATTTAGAGTACTTCCGAAATCACTGTAATTTTCAAAACGAACTGCTCCGCTTATTAAAAAAGTATCAGTGATATCTAATTCGGCATCAGTGTATAAAGAGAGGTTAGTGCGGCCTTTGTCAACAGTATTTAATGGACTATATCCTGGAAAGCCTTGTGATCCTCCTGGTCTTGATATGGTAGGGCTAGAGGTTGGATCTGAAGGGTCATAATCGGGATTAGGGATGGTTGGAGCACTTTGAGTTGTAGGATCAGTAATAGGTCTTCCGTTTGTGTCGTAAGTTGTATAAGAACCTTCATCACCTGCAAAAATAGTGAATCTCTCTGTGCGATATTCTGCTCCAAAAGCAATGTTTAATCCGCTAAGTACAGAGTCGTAATTTTTAGAAAAATCAAAATTAGTGGTGTTTTGTGTTAAGGTATGTCCGCCAGCATCAAATTCAGTTGGAGAAGCCGCTTCAAGCGAAGCATTAATTGTTCCTTTTATATAGTAATGAAAAAGATTTTTTCCGTAGGTATTGCTAATGTCAATTTTCCATCCACTAGCAGTTTCGGTTCTAAATCCTGCAGCTAATGAGTTGTCGATAATATTTGAAGTAATTCTCGGAGTATATCCTCCAGGGTAAATAGATTCTACAACTCTTTCTCCATCATTTCTAGTAAAAGCGTAAGCATCAGTATCTCTGTAGTTTCTTCCTCCGAAGGCATAGAATTCAGTTTTATCAGATACAGGAACTGCTATATTTGCGAAGAGGTTAAAGCTTTGTATTTCGGCATCACCAAAACCTTTTCTGAAATCGTATGTAGGACGAAGTGTTTTGTTTTTATTAATGTATTCAGTAGTAAAATTAGCAAAACCTCCTTTTTCTCCTATTGCAACGCCATAATTGGCTGCAACCTTTACAGATCCACCATCAAAAGCCTGGTTTTTTCCATATGAATTTCCATTTCCATTTTGATCTAATCTATAGTTTTTAGTATTTGGGGTACCAGGAAGAAAATCTCCTTTAGCTTTAGTATTAAAAACTCCGTAAGTAACCGAACCGTTTAGTTCGTTAATATTGTCGTTTAATACGATGTTAATGACTCCTGCAATGGCATCGGAACCATATTGAGCCGCCGCACCATCTCTTAAAATTTCAATTCTTTTTATGGCCGAAGCTGGAATCGCATTTAAATCAGTTCCAGTGTTTCCACGCCCACGAGTTCCAAATAGATTGACAAGTGATGATTGATGTCTTCTTTTTCCATTTATCAAAACCAATGTCTGATCAGGGCCTAATCCTCTTAATGAAGCGGGATCAACATGATCGGCGCCATCAGATCCGGATTGTTTGTTGGCATTAAATGATGGTGCGATATATTGTAGTAATTGATTGATTTCTAGTTTTCCACTTTGTGTGGTAACATCTTTTATATTGATGATATCAATTGGTACTGCCGAATTAACGACAGTTCTTTTAGTATTTCTAGAGCCAACAATCACAACATCTTTTAGTGTTTGTCCGCCATTCTCGTTCATAATGATGTCAATAATACCACTAGTAGCATTTTTTTCGGTATTTGTGTATCCAACATAGCTAAAAACTAACACAGCACCATCTTTTACTTTTATAATATAACCACCTTGCATATCGGTAGATACCCCATTTGTAGTCCCTTTTTCTACAATGTTAACTCCAGAGAGCACCGCTCCCGTATTGTCTTTTACGACACCACTGATTTCTTTTTGAGCAAAAAGAAATGTTATATTTAGTAGAAATACTAATACTGTAAATTTTTTCATAATTAATTGAGTTTGGTTTTGTTTTTTGGTTAGATACTTAGTTAAAAGTAGTGTTTTTTAACAAAACTTTAATAAAATGTTTAAAATTTTTCATGAGATTGCTTAAAAGTGTATTAATACACAGTTTTTGTTCGACAACGAAGTTTTAAATCTTATATTTGCAAACTTTTAAAAGTGAGAACATAAATTTCAGTAGAATTGAATAGCTGAAAATAAAAATAAATAGAAACTACATATGAAAGCAGGAATTGTAGGATTGCCAAATGTTGGAAAATCAACATTATTTAATTGTTTATCAAATGCAAAGGCACAAAGTGCAAACTTTCCTTTTTGTACAATTGAGCCAAATATTGGTGTTGTAAACGTACCAGATCCAAGAATTGAAAAATTAGAAGAATTGGTAAAACCGGAACGTGTTCAAATGGCAACTGTAGATATCGTAGATATTGCAGGTTTGGTAAAAGGAGCGAGTAAAGGTGAAGGATTAGGAAATCAATTTTTAGGAAACATCAGAGAGTGTAACGCGATTATTCACGTTTTACGTTGTTTTGATAATGATAATATTGTTCACGTAGATGGGAATGTAAACCCAATTCGTGACAAAGAAACAATTGATATTGAGTTGCAATTAAAAGATTTAGAAACTGTTGAAAAACGTTTAGAAAAAGTAAATCGTGCAGCTAAAACAGGAAATAAAGAAGCGCAAACTGAAAAAGCACTTTTAGATAGAATTAGAGAGGCATTATTGCAAGCTAAATCGGCTCGTACTATTGTACCTCAAAGTAATGATGAAGAGGTTTTAATGGAGTCATTTCAGTTGATTACTGCAAAGCCAGTATTATATGTTTGTAATGTTGACGAAAGTGCAGCAGTAAACGGTAACAAATATGTTGATCAGGTTCGTGAGTTAGTAAAAGACGAAGATGCTGAGGTTATTATCCTTTCAGTAGGAGCAGAAGCAGACATTACAGAATTAGAAAGCTACGAAGAACGTCAGGTTTTTCTAGAAGATATGGGGTTGAAAGAGCCAGGAGCATCAGTTTTAATTCGTGCTGCTTATAAGTTGTTGAAACAACAAACGTATTTCACAGCAGGAGTAAAAGAAGTTCGTGCTTGGACAATCAATATCGGAGCTACTGCACCACAAGCTGCAGGAGTTATTCATACCGATTTCGAAAAAGGATTTATCCGTGCTGAAGTAATTTCATACGAAGATTTCGTTCATTACGGTTCAGAAGCAAAAGCTAAAGAAGCTGGGAAATTTAAAGTAGAAGGAAAAGAATATATTGTAAAAGATGGAGATGTAATGCACTTCCGTTTTAACGTATAATTTTCTTTAGAAGATAGAATAAAGAATAAAGAGAATAGATAAAACTGCTGAAGAAATTCAGCAGTTTTTTTTGTTTTTACTATTAAGTAATTAAGTTTAGTCCTAATGAAATTTAATGTCTTAATAGTTTAATTTTTCAGAACCTATTTCCAGCTTTTTCAGAAAAACCTTTTTTGTAATACTACAAAAAGAGCTTCTTTTGGTCGCTTTTTTACAGTAACAAAAAAAAGTTTTTCTCTCAAAATGCTTTCCACTGCAATCTGGGGTAGTCATGGGCAAAGTATAAGATTTACGAGGAATATCAGAATATTCTTTTTTTAGAAATGCTTATATTTGAGAGAATAATTAATTAGAATATTGTGGAAAAACAAAATATAGCATCCAAATCGTGGTATTTGTTAAAAACTACTTTTTTAGAGTTTAACGATGATAATGCAATAAAATTAAGTGCTGCATTAGCCTACTATACCATCTTTGCACTACCGCCTTTATTGATTATAATCATTACAATTTGTGGTGTTTTCTTTGGGGAAGATGCTGTAGCGGGTGAACTTTATGGTCAAATAAATGGATTGGTTGGTGACAGTGCGGCAATACAAATTCAGGAAACAATAAAAAATGTGCAGTTATCAGGAAGTAATGTTTTAGCAACTATTTTTGGAGTTGGGATGTTGTTAATTGGGGCTTCGGGAGTTTTTGCTGAAATTCAGAGTTCTATTAATTTTATTTGGGGATTGAGAGCTAAACCAAACAAGGGACTTAAGAAATTCATTCAAAACCGCTTGATGTCATTTTCTATGATCGTTTCAGTTGGGTTTTTAATGCTTGTGAGTCTTTTTGTGAGTACTATTTTGGATTTAATGAGCGCACGCTTAAAGTTATATTTTCCTGAGAGTACCGTTTATTTGTTTAATGTAATTAATCTAATCATTATCTTGATTAGTATCACCTTGCTTTTTGCAATTATATTTAAAGCATTACCCGATGGAATAATAAAATGGAAAGATGCTTTTATTGGCGCATCCTGCACAGCAGTATTATTTATGATAGGGAAATTTGCAATAGGTTTTTATTTAGGAAGTTCTACGACAGCATCGGTTTATGGAGCGGCGGGTTCTGTAATAATAATTCTGGTTTGGGTCTATTATTCGGCAATTATTCTGTATTTTGGAGCTGAATTTACAAAGGTATATGCTAAATCATATGGAGGTAATATTTATCCCAATGAATACTCAGTAGAGATAAAAAAAGAAATCTTAGAAATAGAGTAACTAAAAATATAAAACAATGAAAGTCATAGCTTTTGGAGGAAGTAATAGTGAGCATTCCATCAATAAAAAACTGGCAACATATGCTGCAAATCAATTTAGTAATGCCAGCGTAGAAGTGTTGGATTTAAATGATTTTGCAATGCCGTTATTTAGTGTTGATGTTGAAAAAGAGATAGGGCAGCACCCAGTAGCAAAAGCTTTTCTTGGAAAATTGGCGGAGGCAGATGTTTTGGTAGTTTCTATGGCAGAAAACAACGGAAATTATTCAGTTGCTTTCAAGAATGTTTTCGATTGGTGTTCGCGTATCGAGAAAGATGTTTTTCAGCATAAGCCAATGTTGTTATTAGCTACATCGCCAGGAGCGAGAGGAGGAGCTTCAGTTTTAGAAATTGCAACAAAATTATTTCCGCGTTATGGTACCGAGATAAAAGCAAGTTTTTCATTGCCGAGTTTTAATGCTAATTTTGATTTAGAAGAAAATAAAATATCAAATACAGAGTTAGATAAAGAATTAAAAGACATTATTAAGTCTAGTTTTTAATCGATGACAATAAAAAAGATTGCCTTTATATTATTTATACTTAATTCTGTTTTTTTGGATGCAACGTATTCACAAAAATACAATGCAATTGATGCTATAGTGCTGAGATATCCGAAACATTTTAGTTCTACAGAAGATCTAGCGATGAGAATTCAAAAAGATTTTACTTCAGAATATGATAAGGCAAGAGCTATTTATAGTTGGATTGCTTTAAATATTAAATATGATTATAAAGTTTATCTAAATCCACAGAAACCAGTACAATTTAGCTATAGAAATGAAGCTGAAAAGCAAAAACAAATAGAGTTAATAAAAGCAAAAACGTGGCAAAAAGCATTTGATTCTCAAAAAGCAGTTTGCGAAGGGTTTACGCTTTTATACCAACGTTTAGCTTCTTTGGTAGGTTTGGAATCTCAAGTAATTCGAGGTGACTCTAAGCGATTATTGACAGATATTGGTCGAAAAAAACTGTTGTCTAATCATGCTTGGAATATTGTTCAGGTTGACGGAAAATGGATTTTGGTCGACGTAACTTGGGGACAAGGATATTATGACAGTAATAAAAATAAAATGGTAAATTATTTTAACTCCGCTTACTTTGATACGAATCCCAAATATTTTTTCGCGAAGCATTTTCCAGATTCAGGGATGTATTTGGGAAGTAAATTAAATCAAGAAAAATTTTTAAATGGGCCTTTGATTTATGATAAATCTATTGAAGAAAATCTCGAAATTTTAAAGCCTGATTCAGGAATAATTAAAGCTAATGATGGTGATAAAATAACTTTTAAAATACATAACATTTCAAAATCTGATACATTTTATTATTTAAAAAAAGGGCAACCAAGCAAAGTAGAAAATTCAAAAGAAGTAGGAGGAAGTTTAGAATTTCAGATTACTTATGATAAAAAAATGGGTTCGTTTATTACTTTTTTTCTCTATCAGAATAGTGTCGCTTCTTTTAAAATAATTTCAAAGTAGAGATAATTTGAGGATGAGTGTTTAGGTGATTTTATTTTTTTGTTGAATTGCCGTATCTTAGCAATCAAAGTTTTTTAAAATTAATAAAGCAATTTGTATATGGGAACAATCTTCCTGAAATCAATATTAGATAACGATTTCTATAAATTTACGATGCAGCACGCTGTAATTAAGTTATTTCCTAAAGCAAAAGTCCGCTATAAATTTATAAATAGAGGGAAACATGTTTTTCCTCCAGGGTTTGCTGTTTTATTGCGTCATTCAGTTGAAGCAATGGTAAAGTTGCAGTTGACTCAAGAAGAAAAAATATATTTAAAGAAACATTGTCCGTATTTAGATCCAACCTATTTAGATTTTTTACAAGGCTATACTTTTGATGCTTCAGAGGTTGAAATTGAACAAGTTGGTTCTGATTTGAATATTACAATCGAAGGGTTCTGGTATCGTACTATTTTATGGGAAGTTCCATTGATGGCTTTAATTTCGGAGCTTTTTTATGCATCTCAGAATTTAGATAGGATAGATGATAAAGCGGTTCAGGATATTACCAAGAGTAAGATAGAAAATTACAATGCATTGGGAGCTTCAGTTTTGGAGTTTGGTACAAGACGACGTCATTCATACAAAGTACATACCTTGGTCAATGAGACACTAGCGACTTTTGGTAATGAAAGTTTTCTGGGTACAAGCAATGTACATTTGGCAATGCTTAATGGTAAGCGACCTTTGGGTACGCATGCGCATGAATGGTTTATGTTTCATGCCGCGCAATACGGGTTTAAAGTGGCTAATATAGTTGGTTTAGAGAATTGGACACAGGTGTATGGAGGAGATTTAGGGATTGCTTTAACGGATACTTATACAACTGATGTGTTTTTTGAGCAATTTGATAAAAAATACTCAAAACTTTTTGATGGAGTTCGTCATGATAGTGGAGATCCAATTGAATTTGCCAAAAAAACAATCGCACATTATATCAAGTTAGGAATAGATCCGAAGTCAAAAATAATAGTCTTTTCAGATTCATTAAACTTAGAAAAAGTAAAAGTTATATCCGATTTTTGTAAAGACAAAATAAAAATGTCATTTGGAATTGGTACTAATTTCACTAACGATGTAGGTTTGCCAGCAATGAACATGGTTATTAAATTAACTGAGACAAAGCCAGATTTTACCCATTGGGAAGGGGTGGTTAAACTTTCGGATGAAAAAAATAAAAATACGGGAACTCCCGAAATGATTGCATTGGCAAAACAAGTTTTAGGGATCAAGTCTTAGAATTTATTTGAATTTATTCAAAAATTAGGTTTGTTTTTCTTTTAATATTTATCTTGTTTGTAGAAGAATAATTTATAAAATCTGAATACTTAAATTATTAATAGGCTCTTAAATTTTTGCTTAAAAAGCATTTTTTTTATGATTTTAATGAGTTTCTCTTTTTGATTTAAATAAATGGGTTTAAAAGACGCTTTTATTGATAACTTTCAAAAGATTGACTTTCATTTTTTAAGGAGATATAGTACATTAGCAAAAAATCCAAAACTCATTTATGCTAGAGCAAAATCAATATAACGAAGATAATATTCGATCACTCGACTGGAAAGAACATATTCGTATGCGTCCCGGAATGTATATCGGAAAATTGGGAGATGGATCATCACCTGATGATGGTATTTATATTCTGTTAAAAGAGGTTTTAGACAACTGTATCGATGAATTCGTTATGGGTGCAGGAAAAACTATTGAAGTAACTATCAGAGATAAAACCGTATCGGTTCGTGATTACGGTCGTGGAATTCCTCTAGGAAAAGTAGTTGATGTAGTTTCAAAAATGAATACAGGAGGAAAATATGACTCCAAAGCTTTTCAAAAATCAGTAGGATTAAATGGAGTAGGAACCAAGGCAGTAAATGCACTTTCTAATTATTTTCGTGTAGAATCTGTACGTGACGACAAACAAAAAGCAGCCGAATTTTCAGCAGGAAATCTGGTTCATGAAGAAGATGTAATTGATACAACAAAACGAAAAGGAACAAAAGTAACTTTTATTCCAGATGAAGCCATTTTTAAAAATTATAAATTCAGATTAGAATATGTAATAAAAATGGTTAAAAACTATTGTTACCTAAACAATGGTTTGACAATCATTTTCAATGGCGAAAAATACTATTCAGAAAATGGTCTTAGAGACTTATTAGAAGAAACAATTAATGCTGAAGATTTAGAATATCCAATTATTCATTTAAAAGATACGGATATTGAGATTGCTCTAACGCATAGTAAAACACAATATAGTGAGGAATATCACTCTTTTGTGAATGGTCAGAACACAACGCAAGGAGGAACGCACTTAGCAGCTTACAGAGAAGCAATTGTGAAAACGATACGAGAGTTTTACAACAAAAGTTTTGAAGCATCAGATGTCCGTAAATCGATTGTGAGTGCGATTAGCATCAAGGTTATGGAGCCTGTATTTGAATCTCAGACCAAAACCAAATTAGGTTCGATGGATATGGGATCTGATGATGGAACGCCACCAGTATCAGTTCGTACCTTTGTAAATGATTTTGTAAAGAATAAATTAGATAATTATTTACATAAAAATCCAACAACTGCAGAAGCCTTATTGCGTAAAATTCTACAAGCAGAAAGAGAACGTAAAGAATTATCTGGAATCCGAAAATTGGCAACAGATCGTGCTAAAAAAGCCAATCTGCATAATAAAAAATTAAGAGATTGCCGTGCGCATCTTCCAGATACAAAGAATCCTAGAAACTTAGAAAGCACCCTTTTTATTACCGAGGGAGATTCGGCTTCGGGATCTATTACCAAATCCCGTGATGTAAATACACAAGCGGTTTTTAGTTTGCGTGGTAAGCCTTTGAACTCATACGGAATGACCAAGAAAATTGTGTATGAAAACGAAGAATTTAATTTACTGCAAGCAGCTTTAGATATTGAAGACGGATTAGAAAAACTGCGATATAATAATATAGTAATCGCAACCGATGCCGATGTCGATGGTATGCACATTCGTTTGTTGTTGATTACTTTTTTCTTGCAATTTTTTCCAGAATTAATAAAAGAAGGTCATTTATATATCTTACAGACACCGCTTTTTAGAGTTCGAAACAAGAAAGAAACGATTTATTGCTACTCTGAAGACGAACGAAAAGCTGCTATCGAAAAATTAAAGCCAAAGCCAGAAATCACGCGATTTAAAGGTTTGGGGGAGATTTCGCCAGATGAGTTTAAGAATTTCATTGGAGAAACAATTCGACTTGATCCTATTATGATGGATAAAAATACATCGATAGAACAATTACTATCTTTCTATATGGGGAAAAACACACCAGACAGACAAGAGTTTATTATTAAAAACTTGAAGGTTGAGTTGGATGCGATAGAAGAGGAAGTATAGAGATTTAAAATAAAAATATATTGTCAACCGATCTTCAAAATAAAGTCATATTTCAACAAGTAGTCGAGTTATTGCAAAGTGCCCGACAACAGGTTTTACGTACCGTAAATTCAACGATGGTTTGTACGTATTTTGAAATTGGAAGAATGATTGTTGAAGAAGAGCAAAATGGAAAAGAAAGAGCACAATACGGGAAACAATTATTAAAAGGGCTTTCTGAACAATTGACAAAAGAGTTTGGGAAAGGCTTTTCTCTTAGAAATCTAGAGCAAATAAGACAGTTCTATATGACTTACTCAAAATCCGAGTCACTGACTAGGATTTTACAAACTCAAAAAGCGCAGTCACTGACTGCGGAATTCCAGAAACTAGATTATCAAACTTTATCTTCATTTTTTAAATTGACTTTTACACATTATGTTTTTTTAATGCGAATTGATGATGAAAATGAAAGACAATTTTATAAAATAGAATCAGAAAAACATAATTGGAGTGTTCGGGAGTTAAAACGTCAATATGATACGGCACTTTATACAAGATTAGTATTAAGCAGAGATAAAGAAGGAATATTAAAACTTTCTGAGAAAGGTCAGATTATCGAAAAGCCGAAAGATTTAATTAAAGATCCATATATCCTCGAATTTTTAGGATTGCCTGAGTTACATCAATACTCAGAAAGTGAACTTGAAGATAGAATTATTAATAAACTAGAGCATTTTTTACTAGAGTTGGGTCATGGTTTTACTTTCGTCGCAAGACAAAAAAGAATTACATTTGATGATAAACACTTCCGAATTGATTTAGTTTTTTATAACAGAATTTTAAAATGTTTTGTACTTATTGATCTTAAAATAGGAGAATTAAAACATCAAGATTTAGGTCAGATGCAAATGTATGTTAACTATTATGATAGAGAAATGCGTTTGGAAGATGAAAATAAAACGATTGGAATTATACTTTGCCAAAACAAAAGTGAGGCAGTAGTAAGATATACTTTACCAGAGAATAATGAGCAAATTTTTGCCAGTAAATATAAAACAGTGTTACCAAGTGTTGAGGTTTTAAAAGAACTCATCAAAAACAAATAGCATTAAATTTATAATTTCGAATATAATTAAATGAAAGACGAAGAAGACGATAACATAATTCCAGATAACGAAGAAAATAATTCGGAGGATACTAATTCTTATGATGACAATCAAGAAGAAGATGAATCTGATGAAATTATCGAAGTAGATGCTAAATCTTTTGAAGGAGGACATTTTTACGATAATAACGATGAGAGTGGTGATACCATTACCAAAGTTACCGGAATGTATAAAGACTGGTTCTTGGATTATGCCTCGTACGTAATTCTGGAACGTGCTGTTCCTGCTATCGAAGACGGATTTAAGCCTGTACAACGTCGTATTATGCATTCTCTTAAAGAGTTGGATGATGGTCGTTATAATAAAGTTGCAAATGTAGTGGGGCACACCATGCAGTATCATCCACACGGAGATGCGAGTATTGGTGATGCAATGGTACAAATTGGTCAAAAAGATTTATTGATAGATTGTCAAGGAAACTGGGGTAATATCTTAACAGGAGATGGAGCTGCAGCTTCGCGTTATATTGAGGCACGTTTATCTAAATTCGCTTTAGAGGTTTTATACTCACCAAAAATTACCGATTGGGGTGTTTCATATGATGGTCGTCGTGCAGAACCAAATAATCTTCCAGTAAAATTTCCTTTGCTTTTGGCACAAGGAGCCGAAGGTATTGCAGTAGGGCTTTCGACTAAAGTATTGCCACATAACTTTAATGAATTAATCGATGCTTCGATAAAAATTCTTAAAGGAAAACCGTTTACATTGTATCCTGATTTTATGACTCAGGGTATTGCTGATATTTCTAATTATAATGATGGATTGCGTGGCGGACGTGTACGTGTACGTGCCAAAATTGCACAATTAGACAAGAATACACTTGTAATTACACAAATTCCGTTTTCGACCAATACGACTACTTTAATTGATAGTATTTTGAAAGCCAATGAAAAAGGCAAAATCAAAATCAAGAAAATTGAAGATAATACTGCAGCTGATGTAGAAATTTTGATTCACCTTTTTCCAGGAGTTTCACCAGATAAAACAATTGATGCATTATTTGCATTTACAGCTTGCGAAACCTCTGTCGCACCTTTAGGTTGCGTTATTGAAGATAATAAGCCGTTGTTTATTGGAGTTTCTGCAATGTTGAAGATTTCAACAAACAGAACAGTTGATTTGCTCCGACAAGAATTAGAAATTCAATTAGAGGAATTAAAAAATAAATGGCATTTCTCTACTTTAGAGAAAATCTTCATTCGTGAGGAAATGTACATTGATTTCAAATTATATTCTGATAGAGAAACGTTATATAAATATTTATATGACCGATTTGAACCTTTCAAAAAATCATTTGTCAGAGATATCAACGATGATGATTTACAGCGTTTGACTCAAATTCCGATGATTCGTATTACCCGTTTTGATTCTGATAAAGCCGATGATTTTATCGCTAAGTTAGAAGATGAAATGAAGGAAGTAGAATACAATCTGGAAAATTTAACAGATTTTGCGATTGCTTATTTTGCTAAATTAAAGGAGAAATATGGAAAGGGACGTGAGCGTCAGACTGAACTTCGTGTTTTTGACAATGTTGAGGCTACAAAAGTAGTTTTACGTAATACAAAACTGTATGTAAATCGCGAAGAAGGTTTCGTAGGAACCAGCTTGAAAAAAGACGAATATTTAACGGATTGTTCGGATATAGATGATGTAATTGTGTTTTTACGAGATGGTAAAATGATAATTACAAAAGTTGATTCTAAGACCTTTGTAGGTAAAGATATCATTCACGTTGCGATTTTCGATAAAAGCGATAAGCGTACGATTTATAATATGATGTATCGTGATGGAAAGTCAGGGCCTTCATACATAAAACGTTTTAACGTTTCGGGGGTAACGCGTGACAAAGCGTATGATTTAACCAATGAAACTGCAGGTTCACAAGTCGTTTATTTTTCACATAACCCAAATGGAGAGGCTGAGGTAATTACTATTTTGTTGCGTCAGGTTGGAAGTATCAAGAAACTGAAATTCGATATTGATTTTGCTGCTTTAGCTATAAAAGGCCGTGGATCAAAAGGGAATTTAGTGACGAAATATCCAATTAAGAAAATCGAACTTAAAGAAAAAGGGATTTCGACTTTATTGCCAAGAAAAGTTTGGTTTGATGATACAGTAAAACGTCTGAATGTAGATGCTCGTGGAGAATTGTTAGGAGAATTTAAGCCAAGTGATAAGATATTAATTATTAGTCAGACAGGTAAATTGAAAGTTATTATTCCAGAATTATCAACTCATTTTGATGAAGATATGATTGTTTTGGAAAAATGGAAGCCTAAAAAGCCTATTTCGGCAATTTATTTTGATGGAGAAAAAGAACGTTACTTTTTGAAACGTTTTCTAGTTGAAACTGAAAATAAAGAAGAAAGCTTTATTACAGATCACCCAAATTCTCAATTAGAAATTGTTTCTACAGATTACCGTCCTGTGGCACAATTGGTTTTTACTAAAGTGAAAGGAGTTCAAAAAGAGGACTTACATATCGATGTAGAGGATTTTATTGCTGTAAAAGGATTTAAAGCATTAGGTAATCAGCTAACAGCCGATAAGTTAAAACAAGTTAATTTATTAGATCCGCTACCGTTTGAAGAACCAGTAGAAGAAATTCCAGCAAAACCAGAACTATCCGAAGAAGATTCGGTTGGAACAGAACTTGATGATGATGGACAAATTGGATTGGTTTTAGAATAATTACAAAATAGTTTCAAAATCCGTAAGTTTTTTAAAATTAAATTTTGAGATTTATATTTCCAATATAAGTATAAATAAAACTAGAAAAAGAGACTATTTCACGAGCGTGAAATAGTCCTTTTTTATTATAATAATTTAGTGCTCTTTTTTAAGATTGTATTATAATTAAGAATATTTATGGGTTAGTAAAATAGAATAATTAAACTTATTTAATCAAATGATAAATCTAAAAAAGTGGTTTAATATATTGTTTTATTGTTATTTAGTCTTAAGTGTATTAATGATTTTTAGTTGTTTAAATGGTTACTTAAGTTTTGGAAACGGATTAGGTGATCTTTATTATTTGGTTTTTAGTGCTGTTGTTTTCTTCATTACATTGATTGTTTATTTTTATGGAAAATCAATGCAAAACAGGACTAATTCGAATATGATTTTTGGAATAGTTCTTATTATAATCACTATGATAATTTTAATATTAAAATTGACTGTTTTAAGAGGGGCAGAAAATTAGTTGTATTTATTATAGATAATTTTTTACACTTTTAAAAGTCTTTTTTAAAACTAAAAAAAGCGCTAAGATTATCTTAGCGCTTTTTGATTATAAAAATTTGATGTTATGATTTTGATCGTTTTCTCATTTTCATATTAATAAACTCTACAGCCAATGAGAATGATATGGCAAAATACAAGTATCCTTTTGGTACTGCGCCAATATGTTCTCCAACTAGAGATGCATTAGATAGGTGCATACTTTCGGTGATTAGCATAAATCCAATTAAGATTAAAAAGGCTAATCCTAAAATTTGTATAGAAGGGTTTGCATTTACAAAATTTCCAACAGGAACAGCAAACAACATCATTACCATTACCGAAATAATAACGGCTGTAATCATAATCGTTAAAGCACCTGTAACACCATTTGTCATTCCTACAGCAGTCAGGATAGAATCTACAGAAAATATTAAATCGATTAGTAAAATTTGTACAATTACATTTGAAAAAGACTTTTTGGCAACACCTTTAAGTGTTTGTTCTTCTTCGCCTTTATGATCTACTTTTTCACTTATTTCTTTGGTGCTTTTATAGATCAAGAATAATCCACCACCTAATAAAATCAAAGCTTGTCCAGTAAAATCGGCATTTAACCAACCCCAATTAATGCTAAAAACAGTTGCTTTCATTGCTATTAAGTAAGAGATACCCATTAATAGAGCAATACGCATGAACATGGCTAAAAACAAACCAATTCGAGTCGCTTTTTTACGCTCTTCGGGTGGTAGTTTGCCTGTTACTATCGATATAAAAATGATATTGTCAATTCCTAAAATAATTTCAAGAAAAGTCAGTGTCAATAAGGCAATCCATGCATCTGGATTTAAAAATACTTCCATTTAAAAAAGGTGTTAATTAAGGGTAATTGGGATAAAATTAATCTATTCGAACAACGGTTCCACGTTGTTTTTGGTTAGAACCAACCATTCCGAACTCAAAAGTATACGAATCTTTGGTAGTGCTTAAAATTTTCATTCCGATAGCTTTCTCTTCGGCTTTATTTTTTGGATGTTTCTTTTGTAGAACATATTCGCAATCGCTTACCCAACGAATAGTTGCAGTATCGGTTTTGCCTTCAAAAGTTTCGATTTCAATATCATCTTTTCGTTCAAAAAGAGTTGTTTTCTTTACTCCATCAACTTCAAATTCAAACTTGAATTTTCCTGTTTTAAAATCTTTGCAATTGTGTTCGGTATTGTAACAAGAGATAACAATAAGTAATAAAGGGAGTAATAGTAATTTTTTCATGATAAATGATTTATGTGTTTTTTTTGGAGCTTTTTCCTGCTTTTCGCTACAATCTTTTTGTTTTTTAAAGAAAAAAAGAAAAAGGATTTTCGTTTCAATCAGGGCTACTCAGATCAGACACAAAGAAATAGTGTGTTATTTTTTTAATTTCTTAAGCTCTTCATCTGTAAAGTTCTTAATTTCTTTTTCTTGTGCAAATTTTATTGCATTATAACGATTAGATTCTTTTCTTGGAATTGATAGGCTTTGCCAGCTACTGTTTTTTAATTGTTTGGCATAAAATACAATTTGTCCCACATGATAAGGATAATGTGCTAATTGTCTGTTGATGGCTTCGATTATGGTATGGCCTTCGTTTCTGATATATATAATATCTGAGAGCTGGTCGGGTTTTAAATTGTTTAAAGCATCAAAAAGACATTTCCAGCCTTTTTCCCAAGTAACCATTACTTCATCCTTTGATTGTATGTCATTTTCAAATTCGTCATCCCGATTACGCCATTCTTTTTCACCATCTGTTGTAAGGAAATCGGTCCAACGCGAAAGCATGTTACCTGAGAGGTGTTTTACTATAGTAGCAATACTATTTGTATCTTCATTTACGGTAACAAAAAGCTGTTCGGGTTCGAGTTGTGCGATTGCTTTTTCACCTAGGGTTTTATAATATAAAAACTGTTTTTTTATACTTTCTAAATACGATTCGGATGCATTCATAATTATACAATTTTAATGTCATATTTGTCCAAAAGTCCCAAAACACCTTCGGTTGAGAATTGTGCTTTTTTCATGGGATTAAATTCTGGGTCAATTTTAAAATTATAAGCAGTTTTAAAATTAACACTAGCCAATTGTGTTTCGTTAAAAATGGCTCCTTCCAAATTACAATTGTCAAAAACAGAACTTGTTAAGTTGGTACCAATAAAAGTAGTTTCTTTCATCGAACAATTTATAAATTTTGTTTTTGGCATTTTTTTATTCGAAAATGAAGCGTAGTCTAAAGCAGATTCTTCAAAATATACCTGAAATAGAAAATCTTCACATTCATTAAATGCAATTCCGAGGAGTTTGCAGTTCTTAAAGGTTACATTTTTTAAACTTGTTCCTTTTAAACTTGTCATCGATAAATTACAATCGATAAATTCACAATCTAAAAAAGTATTGTAGGCAAAATTACTGTTTGAGAAATCACAGTTTCTAAATACACAATCTTCAAATTCGCGATTGTTTATTTTCTTATCAATATAGACAACCTTATCGAATGTTTTTTGAATATGAATTAAGCTATCCATTGTAGTCTTTTAGTGTTTATTTGAATTAAAGAAATTAGTCATTAAATAGACCTCGCATAATTGTTTTTAAACCATAAAAGATTAAATACATTCCGGCTAAACAGGCAATGATACCAATAGCAAGAACCAAGTAATGCCAAACGTTTTGCTTGTTCATAAACGCATTGTATATTACCGATGGACCAATAAATAATAGGGGTAAAGACCCAGATAAATATTTAATTCCTTTTCCTATTAACTCTTTGTTTGTTCCCATATTTTTTTAATTTTCAGTTTCATGTTTTATAAAATACATGTCACTTTTATATATTATGATTCTCTATTGCTTTTCGTACACTTCCATAAGTATGCAATAGTTCAGTTGCTTGTTCGTATGAGACGGGAATTTCGCTCATAATCATTTTTACACCACGGTCAACTAATTTGCTGTTGCTTAATTGCATATCAACCATTTTGTTCCCTTTTACTTTTCCGAGTTGAATCATAGCCGTTGTCGAAATCATATTAAGAACCAATTTTTGTGCGGTTCCAGCTTTCATTCTGGAGCTTCCAGTAATGAATTCAGGTCCTACAACTACTTCTATTGGGAATTGTGCTGTTTGCGAAAGTGGACTTTCGGCATTGCATGTTATACATCCCGTAATAATATTATTTTCATTGCAACGCTCTAATCCTCCAATTACGTAAGGAGTAGTTCCTGAAGCTGCAATACCTATTACAACATCGTTTTCGGTAATGTTATGTGCTTGTAGGTCGATCCATGCTTGTTTTGGATTATCTTCGGCATTTTCTACAGCTTGGCGAATAGCTTTGTCTCCACCTGCAATGATTCCGTTTACTAAATCGAATGGAACACCAAACGTAGGAGGACATTCTGAAGCATCTACAATTGCTAAACGACCAGATGTTCCTGCTCCTATATAAAATAATCGTCCGCCAAGTTTTAGTTTGGTTACGATTTGAGCTACTAAAGCTTCTACTTGAGGAATTGCTTTTTCTACTGCAAAGGGAACTGTTTTGTCTTCCTGATTAATGTTAGTCAGTAAGTCATGTACAGACATTTTTTCCAGATGTTCGTATTTTGAGGACTGCTCTGTTATTTTTGTAAATGTCATTTTGTTTTTTGAGTTTCTAAGTTACAAAGCATCAAAGTTACAAAGTTTTTCCTACTAAGTGTTAAACAATTCATATGAAATAGAGCGAATTAGTTAAAAAAATAGAAATAAAAAAAACTGAATATTTATTGTTTGAAAAATGAGTTTTTTTAATTTTTAAGTCGCGTGAGGGATTGAGGAGGCATCCTTTTTTGTGAGGAACGAAAAAAAAGATATAGCCAAAAGCCCGACCCAGAGGGGCACGCCCATATTATATAAAATAGGCGAGTGCAATCCCAAAAATAATCATTGAAATTTTGGCGATATTAAATTTGTGTCCTTCGCTGCTTTCAAAAATTATTGTTGATGAAATATGGAATAATATTCCGATCACAACTGCTGTAATTTCGGTGTAGTAATCATTTAAAAATGGTAAATACACAGATGCGATTGTTCCTAGTGGTGTCATGATTGCAAATGTTATCATAAATGCAAAAATGGCTTTTTTGTTAAGATGTGCATTAATAAAAAAGGTCGTAAGTATGATTGCAATTGGTAGGTGATGTATAGCAATACCAATGGCAATATCATGGTGGTGACTTACAGGGAATCCTTCAAGGAAAGCGTGTATGCATAAACTAATAAAGAGTAACCACGGAATTTGTGACATTTTGGCGTGACCATGAACATGTCCGTGCTCGGCTCCTTTAGAGAAAAATTCAAGTATAATTTGGAATAAAATCCCAAGCATTATAAATAATCCAATATTATGGTTGTGTGATTCGTATACTTCTGGCAGTAAATGCATCACTGTAAGCGATAGCAGAAATGATCCGCTAAATGCCAATAATAGTTTAAGATTGGTCTTGTCTTTTGGTTTTAGCACCAACGCAACCATATATCCTAATAATACAGAAAGTAAGGGTAATAGATAATTCATTTAGTTTAATCGTTTTTTAGTTTCCTCCTTTTATTATTTATCAAGTAAATAAAGGATGTTTCAATTACTTAAAAATCATGATTAATCGTTCGCTTTCGGTTTTATGAAACTTCTTTAATTTATAATCCCCAAATAAATCTAAAAGAAAAATACCTGCTTGTTCCATTAGATCTTCAAAATCTTTTAAAGTCAAGGCTTTTACTTTTTCGGTAAAATGAAATTTCTTGCCTTGGTCTTCAAAATCTATTTCTTTAAAAATATGTCCGTCTTCTATATATCTTTTGATGTGAAAATCGATGCCATCGACCGTTTTTATTTCTTCAGGAACGAGTGTTTCTATTACTTGTGTTACATTCATAAAATCGATTACAGCAAAACCATATTCACTTAAACTGGCTTTTATCGCTTTTAGTGTAGTGAGATTATCTTCGTCATTTTCAAAATAACCAAAGCTGGTAAATAAATTAAATATAGCATCGAATTTTTCATCAAAAGGCTCGCGCATGTCATGCACTTTAAAATGCAAAGTTTCATTGCTGTTTTTGCTCGCTTCGGCGATACTATTTTCGGATAAGTCTGCTCCAAGAACATTAAATCCTAATTGGTTTAAATAGATAGAATGACGGCCTTTTCCACATGCCAAATCAAGTACTTTGGCTTTTTCTGGAAGATTAAGATAGTGCGTAAGATTATCCATGAAGATTTGCGCTTCTCTATAATTTCTGTCTTTGTATAATATATGATAATATGGTGTATCAAACCAAGAAGTGAACCAGTTTTCGGATGGTTGATTTGGATTTGTTACAGATGGGTGATGTGCTTCAGACATTTATTCTTTTTCAATTAATTCAAGTCCCGCAAATTTAGTGTATTTTTGCTGAAAAATAACTTTTTAGCAAGCGATACACATATAATGTCGCTATGTAGATTTGAAATTTTTTATTACAGATTGATTTTTGTTTAAATAAGTCTGTTTTAATTTAAATATAAAGATGGAAAATAATTTTAAAATGGTGGCCAAAACCTTTTTTGGCTTTGAAGAAATTTTAGCAAAAGAATTGCAATTGCTAGGAGCACAAGATGTTGAGCAAGGGGTGAGAATGGTGAGTTTTAAAGGGGACAAGGGGTTTATGTACAAAGCCAACTTATCGTTGCGTACAGCATTGAAAGTGTTAAAACCAATTTACTTTTTTAGGGCTAATAATGAACAAGGTCTATATAAAGGTATTTCGGGTGTAAATTGGTCTAAGCTTATAAATGCCAATCAGACTTTTGTGATTGATGCAACAGTGCATTCAGAATATTTTAATCACTCTGAGTTCGTTTCTCAAAAATGTAAAGATGCTATTGTGGATCAGTTTAGAGAACGTACAGGACAACGCCCTAGTATTGACAAAGCACACCCAGACTTAAGAATAAATGTGCATATTGATAAGGACCAAGTTTCTGTTGCTTTAGATACTTCTGGTAATTCATTGCATCAACGTGGATATAGAACAGCTACAAATATCGCTCCTATAAATGAAGTATTAGCTGCAGGAGTACTGTTATTATCAGGTTGGGAAGGTCAAGGTCATTTTCTTGATCCTATGTGTGGTTCTGGAACCTTTCTTGCTGAAGCAGCTATGATTGCTTGTAATATTCCAGCGAATATAAACAGAAAAGAGTTCGCCTTTGAAAAATGGAACGATTGGGATAATGATTTATTCGATCAGATTGTAAGTAGTTTGATGAAAAAAACGAAAGAGTTTCATTATACTATAAAAGGGTTTGATAAAGCGCCAAGTGCAGTAAGCAAAGCAAAAGACAATATTAGAAATGCAAACTTAGAAGATTATATTACTATCGAAGAAAATAACTTTTTTGATACTGAGAAAACTACTCAAGGAACTTTGCATATGGTATTTAATCCTCCGTATGATGAGCGTCTGGATATTCACATGGAAGAGTTCTATAAAAATATTGGTGACACACTAAAGAAAAACTATCCTGGAACGAATGCTTGGTTTATTACGGCTAATCTTGAAGCTTTGAAGTTTGTAGGACTTAAACCGTCTAGAAAAATTAAACTTTTTAACGCAAGTTTAGAAGCTAGATTAGTAAAGTACGAAATGTACGAAGGAAGTAAGAGAACGAAGTTTCAGGTTTCTGAATAAGGTCCTAAAACGCTAAGTTTCTAAGTTTTTTGCTTAGTAACTTTTAAAAATAATTTTTGGTTCGAGAATTCAAGTTCTAAAGGTAAAACCTTGGATTCTTAGTCTCTCAGAACCTTAGCAACTCTAAAAAAAAATGACAAAATTACAAGTAAGAGCATTTTTATATCAGCTAGGCTGTTTTGCTATACTATTTATATTAGCGAGATTTTTGGTTGAAAAATATACAGAATTAACTGGTTTCTGGGTTCCGATGACTGCATTTGTTGTGGGAACACTTTTATCTCCAAAATTTCAGGCAGCTAAAACAAAGGATGGAGAGAAGCTTTTTATGAAATGGATTTTCATGAAAGGTATTAAAGAAATAGGATAGTCCTAACTTATATTTTACAATTTGGTTATTGTTATATAAATAACCAAATTGTAATATTATATTATTTTTTCGTTTCTGTTCCTGGAATTACAACTTTCTTTTTGTAAATAGGAATGAAATAAGAAACGGTATAGTTAAAACCAATTCCGAAATTACCATTATAAGTTCGGTTAAACCCTGGAATATAAAGATTGTCGAAGTTGTCTGGTTTTTTATTTGAAACTAATGTTTTTAACTGTACACTGAAGCCTACGAATATATTATTAAAAACTTTGGCTTTTACTCCTGCATTTACTTCTAACCAGCTAGCAGATAAACCACTAAATTTTTCACCAGAAGCAGTAGGAGGAAGTTCTCCCCAGTACGGATCTGAATTGTATATTTTGTAATTATTTAGTTCTTGGCTAAATGTACTAAAACCATAGCGGAGTCCAACTGATATGATGTTTTCCATATCAAGCCAGTTTTCATACATATTGTAATCAAATCCTACTTTTAGATAGCTACCTTTTGCTGTCGAGTTTAGTCTATCGTCATCTGTAGTTTTGTTTTCAGTCCCAATTTCGGCGGCTAGATAGTATTTTTTTGTTAATCGATAATCTCCTGTGAATTCGACTCCTTTATAATCAGAATCATAGAGTCCACGAGTTAGTTTATATAAATCAACTCCAAAACGAACTCCATAACGATCTGTCTTTGCAGGTATGCTATCTTGTTTTACTTCTGTGGCGACTTTTTTGGGAGCTGTTTTTTCAGCTTTTACCTCTGTTTTATTTGTTATTGCAGTTTTGTTTGTAGTTGTTTCTTGAGCTTGAACCGTAAACAAAGACAACATTAGGCAAAAACTAAAAATATATTTTGATGTGTGTTTCATTTTCAAATTCAATGTTAGGTTCTTCTACAAAAACATTTTGTATCCAAAACCCTTCTGGATTATTAGAATCGGTTAGGATAAATGGATTATTTCTATTTAAAGTAAATATGGTTTTATAGCCACATGCCCTTGAAACAAAAATGTTCTGACGTGTATAATTAAATTGTATTACATCCTCGTTTACAAAATCTAGATTCGTACTATTAGCGTTTAATATAAAACGAAAAGAGGTAATATCTTCATTCGTTTTAAGCGGAATAGAAATGGTATTTGCATTAGTGAGGTACTTATCTGACTCAACAACTGCATTCTCATTAAAGATAATACCTTGGGTCATTTTTTCCCCAATTACCTTTAGGTTTGTTACATTTTTAGGGGTCGAATTAGTACGATCTAAAAATGAAATCACCAATCGAGGTGTAGTTGGGGTATTGGGATCACAAATATCATCCTTTTCACAGCTTGAAAAAGTGAAGGCAATTACGATTATTGTAAAAAGTATTTTTTTCATTTATTATTTGTGATTTATTTGTCACACTTTTTTATTCAATAAAACTAGCGTAGTTCCAAAAGTACAACATTTTCTACGTGATGTGTTTGTGGGAACATATCTACCGGACGTACACGTGTTACTTTGTATTTTTCATCCATTAAAGCTAAATCACGAGCCTGTGTAGCCGAGTTACAACTTACATAAACTACTTTTTGAGGTGCAATTTTCATAATTTGTTCAATTACGTCTTTGTGCATCCCATCACGAGGTGGATCGGTTATAATAACATCTGGTTTACCATGGGTAGCAATAAAACTTTCGTTGAATACAACTTTCATGTCTCCAACAAAAAACTCACAATTGGTAATGTTATTGCGTTCGGCATTTGCTTTAGCATCTATAATTGCCTCAGGAACACTTTCTACACCAATTACTTTTTTTGCTTTTTTAGAAACAAATTGTGCAATTGTTCCAGTTCCTGTGTAAAGATCATAAACAGTTTCATGACCAGAAAGTCCTGCAAAATCTCTAGTTATTTTGTATAGCTCATATGCTTGATCAGAATTGGTTTGGTAGAATGATTTTGCATTTATGCTAAACTTTAAACCTTCCATTTCTTCCAAAATGTAATCTCTGCCTTTATATAGCTTTACATCTTGATCGTAGATTGTATCGTTTGCTTTTCCGTTTACAACATATTGTAGTGATGTTATTTGTGGAAATTTCTCGTATAGATGATCCAAAAGTAATTCTCTGTTGGCTTTGTCTTCTTCAAAGAATTGAATCAATACCATGATTTCTCCAGTTGAAGCAGTACGAATCATAAATGTTCTTAATAAACCAGAATGTTCTCTTGGATTAAAGAAGGCTAGGTTATGTTCGTTAGCAAAAGCTCTGATTTCGTTTCTAATTGCATTTGAAGGGTCTTCTTGCAGATGACATTTAGTGATGTCTAGAATTTTATCCCACATTTTTGGAATGTGAAAACCTAATGCATTACGATTTCCTAAATCTTCAGTACTTTCTATTTCTTTTTCAGTTAACCAACGGCTATTTGAAAATGAAAATTCCATTTTGTTTCTATAGAAAAATTGTTTTTCTGAGCCTAAAATAGCCTCAAATTCAGGAAGTTCTATTTTGCCAATACGTTGTAAATGGTTTTTAACTTCATTTTGTTTGTAATACAACTGTTGGCTGTATTTCATGTTTTGCCATTTGCATCCTCCACAAACACCAAAATGATCACAAATTGGTTCTATGCGATGTTCTGATAATTCATGAAATTTAACTGCTTTTCCTTCATAATACGCTTTGCGTTTCTTGAAAGTTTGCACATCTACCACATCTCCCGGGACTACGTTCGGGATAAATATTACTTTTCCGTCGGGAGCTTTTGCTACCGATACGCCTTTTGCTCCAGCATCAAGGACTTGTATTTGATGAAAGACAACTTTGTCTGTATTTTTTCTTCCCATAGCGCAAAAATAAGGGTTTGTAAACTTTTATAAATTTAAATTTGAAAATATTTTATCAAATTCTTTTATTTAACATTTCTTTTGTGTTTAAAAGTTAACTTTGTTTTAATCTAGAATCCCAAATTCTACGGCTTAATCAGGAACTTATGCTATTTTTATGAAGTTGTATCACGTATTGTCAAATGTTAGTTTTTTGAAGAAAAGCTATGCGTTTAAATTTCTATTTGTCGCTTTTATAGGTATTCATATTCCATTAATCGGGATTTTATTTTTTGTGCTTTACAGTAATCATTCAATTTCGGCTAATTCTATTTTGATTTTTTCTTTAGTGATGACTTTATTTGCTACTGCAGTTACGTTGTTGATCATTAATCAATTAATAAGGCCGATTGTTGTAGCATCAAAAGCCTTGAATGAGTATAGGATGAATCGCAAGGTGTCTATTTTGCCTTCTCAATACGAGGATGAAGCGGGGTTGTTAATGCGTAATATTCAGGAGTCTATCGAAGAGTCGGAGAGTTTTATCAACGAAAAACAAGATTTGATTTATATGATTTCTCATGATTTACGAAATTTTGCTGGAAACCCTCAAGGATTAGCAAAGTTAATTATAGAGGAAAATCCATCAGATTCGGTTAAGAACATGGCAGAATTAATTTGTGAATCAACAGATTTACAGTTTCGATATATAGAAAATTTCATTAAATTATTAAAACAACAAGATGAAATTGCTAAATCGAGTTCGGTAGATAAATTAATTCAGATAGCTCTAATTCTTCCTGCTGTAAAGGAACAAGTATCTCAGCTTTTAGCTCATAAAAATATTAAACTAGTTTCTGATATTACCGTTGATGAAGCTGTGCTTAAAATTGACGCTGAATTGTTAATTCAGGTTTTAGTTAACTTGATTAGTAATGCAATTAAATTTTCTTATGCAGGAAGTGAAATCTCATTATGTATTTTTAAAGAAGAGGAAAGGATCGTTTTTATTGTTTCCGATAATGGAATTGGATTTGATCAAACTCAAATTGAAGAAATGTTTAAAAAATTTACTAAAATGGGTAAATTAGGAACTGCCAATGAAACCTCTACAGGTATTGGATTGTATTTGTGTAAAAAGATAATTGATAAAAACGGAGGGAAATTGAGCGCAATAAGTCTTGGTAGAAATAGAGGAGCTACTTTTACTATCGTTTTTGAAAAAGAGACAATTTTTAACGCAGCTTCTTTTTAATAGATATGTTTCTTTTTGTATGAGGTAAAGGAAATAAAATTTAAAGTTGCAAAGGATTTTAATACGCTACGTTTTTAAAAGCCTTTGCAACTTTGTTTTTTTAATCAAATAAATCAGAAGATAAATATCGGTCTCCTCGATCACAAATTATAGCTACAATTACGCCAGATTCTAGTTGATTCGCAATTTTTAAAGCTACAGCTACTGAGCCTCCGCTACTCATTCCTGCAAAAATGCCTTCTTCTAAGGCTAATCGTTTGGTCATTTCGCGTGCTTCTTGTTCGCTTATATCAATAACTGTATCTACTTTTTTTGCATCAAATATTTTTGGTAAATATTCTTTAGGCCATTTTCTGATTCCAGGAATTTGTGAACCATCGCTAGGTTGCGCTCCTATTATTTGAATAGTATTGTTTTTTTCTTTAAGATAAGTCGATGTACCAATAATAGTTCCTGTGGTTCCCATTGCAGAAACAAAATGAGTTATTTGTCCATCAGTATCTTTCCATATTTCAGGACCGGTAGTTTTGTAATGTGCTTTCCAATTGTCTTCGTTTGCAAATTGATTAAGCATGATGTAACCACCTTCGGCAACTTTTCTTTCTGCATAATCTCTTGAGCCAATTATTCCTTCGCTAGCAGGTGTCAAAATAACGGTAGCGCCATAGGCACGCATGGTTTGTACACGTTCTTTTGTAGAGTCTTCAGGAAGTATTAATTCGATGTTGATGCCCATTAATTGTGCAATCATAGCTAAAGCGATTCCTGTATTACCACTTGTAGGCTCAATAAGCTTATCGCCTTTTTTGATATCGCCTCTTTCTAGAGCTGAAAAAATCATATTGTATGCAGCTCTATCTTTTACGCTACCACCAGGATTGTTTCCTTCAAGTTTTAATAAAAGTTTTACGTTTTTGTTTTTTACTAAGTTCACTGTTTCCATCAAAGGAGTGTTTCCTATCAGGTTTACTAATGTATGAGTGTTCATGTTATTTCTTTTCTTTTACTTTAACTTCGGTTGTGGTAGTATTGGTAACAATCGATTTTTCTGGAATTGATTTAGTAATCCATGCATTTCCTCCAATAATACTGTCTTTGCCAATTGTAGTTTCGCCTCCTAAAATTGTAGCATTGGCATAGATGCAAACATTCTCTTCAACTGTAGGATGTCTTTTTGCATTTTTCATTTCTTTGGTAATGCTTAAAGCGCCTAATGTTACTCCTTGATATATTTTTACATGTTTTTTTATAACAGTAGTTTCTCCAATTACAATTCCTGTTGCGTGATCTATAAAAAATGGAGAAGCAATAGTTGCTCCTGCATGAATATCAGTTCCTGTAATACGATGCGCATATTCACTCATTAATCTTGAGAAGAGCAATAGGTCCAATTTGTATAATTCATGGCTTAATCGGTATATGGAGATAGCGTAAAAGCCAGGATAAGCTAGGTATACTTCTTCTAGGCTATTTGATGCAGGGTCGTTTTCTAAAATATAGGTAGCATCTTGAATTAACTTTTCTAAAACAATTGGTAATTTTTCTAGAAATTGCTCCCAAATTGATTCACATGATTTTTCTGACTTTTTACAGGCGATTATAGCTATTTCTTTAAAACATTTTTCGAGTTCATTGATACTTTTATCTAATGGAGCATTAGAATCGAATAAAGTGTAAAAGAGCTTTTCTGTAAAATCTTCTGTTTTGGTTTTGATTCCATAGTTAATAGAAGAGTGGCTCTTTAGAGCATTTATGTTCTGAATAATCATATTTTTTGTCACAATTATTAAATTGAATTGTTAGTTTGAAATGCTAAAAGTAATGTGTTTTTTGTAAATAGAAGTAGTAATTAGTTAAAGAAATTTAATCATTAACATTCTGTTTGCAATAATTAAAAATAATTAATCAGCTTGAAAGTATCTAGTATAAAATGATTTAAAAGAGTAAATTAGCTTGTATAAATGTATCAAAATGAAAACAAACGGAATGTTTAAAAGTGCTCTTTCTCATATTTATTATCCAGAAAGTGAAAAAGTTTCAGGAAAGGCTATTCAAAGTCCTATTTTGGCATTAATTATTGCCGATCATCCTTCATTTACAAGAGAAGGATATATTTCTGTAAAGGAATTAAATGTGTTTCGTGAAAAATACATTTCAAATTATTTATCCGCAGAGTTAGGAGTGCTTTCTAATCTTGAAAAAAATGTAATGGGATCTCTAGCGGATCAGAAATTATTAGTAAGTGCTGTTGAAGATGAAGTAGAGGTTAGAAGCTTTGGTCAAAAAGTAGCTGATAAAGTAGCTGATTTCGGTGGAAGCTGGACTTTTATAATACTATTTATCGTTTTTATAATACTTTGGATTTCTATCAATATTTACATTTTGGTAAATAAAGGTTTTGATCCCTATCCGTTTATTTTGCTTAATTTGATTTTGTCATGTGTTGCAGCTTTGCAAGCTCCAGTAATTATGATGAGTCAAAATCGTCAGGAAGAAAAAGATAGAGATAGAGCAAAAAAAGATTATATGATTAATCTAAAATCAGAATTAGAAATAAGAATGATGCATGAAAAGTTAGATCATTTAATTATGCATCAGCAACAAGAATTAATCGAAATTCAGAAAGTTCAAATCGAAATGATAAATGATATTTTGAGTCGGATTAAGAAATAGATTTTTTGATTTATGGAGCATTAGTAATAGTGTTTGTATGCATAGCTCAATACCATAATTAGACTATTAAGGATACCGAAAAACCAAAGTGGTTTTTTGTAATTCCGGCTTTTATCAAAAAAAAATAAAGCTACAATTCCTAAAAATAAAAGGGTAGTATATAGCGCTGGATACATTTCAAAAGCAGCTTTAAAATCACCTTGAAAAAGTAAGAATAAAGCACGTTGAAATCCACATCCTAAACACTCTATTCCGAAGAGGGTTTTACTTAGGCAAGGCAGCATATATTTTTCTAGGTTCAAGAGATTTGTCTTTTTACAATTTTACGAAAAATAGTTCAATCTGTTTCAAGAATAATTAAATGCTATTTTAAAGTTGATTACTTTTGAAATCTGATAATTTATAAAAATGAAAAAGTTAAGAATCCCGATAATGATAATTGCAATTTTGATTGCATTATATGAGCAGTCATCTACTGATAAAAATGTATACATTACAATTGTAGCGATTGTAATTTTTATGATAGGGATGATGCAGTTGAGTGCAAAAACGCCAAGTAAAAATCAAGATAAAGAGGAGCAAGATGTTGAATAAAGGAGATAAGGTTTCGGTTCTGGATGAAGCTATAAATGGAGTAGTGTTATCGGTTAAAAATAACGAGGTAACTATAGAAACAGAAGATGGATTTGTGATGACATTTTTTGTCAATGAGTTGATTAAAATACATGATTCCAGTAATTTAATGAACTCTATTAAAAGAATTAATTTAAGTGAGGTTTCAAAAGAGAAAGAAGAGCCAAAAGCAAGGAGTTTTGTAAAAGAACGCAAGGATAAACGTGAAATTCCAGCACCAGAATTTGATTTGCATATCGAGAAATTAGTACCAAATAAACGCGGGATGTCTAATTATGATATTTTGACTTTACAGACAGAAACTGCAAAGCGACATATCGAATTTGCGATTAGAAATCGCATTCCTAAAATTGTTTTTATTCATGGTGTTGGTGAAGGAATTTTGAAAGCTGAGCTTGATTTTTTATTGGGGCGTTATGATGGAATTGATTTTCAAGATGCCAATTATCAAAAATATGGTTTAGGCGCAACCGAGGTTTATTTTAAACAAAATACCAAATAAAACAGGTTTTATGCTGTGAAATAAATTAGAGCTAAGCATAAAAAAAACGTCTATTTTTAAAAGAGAATTTCATTGAGAAACTCATTTTAAAAATAGACGTTTTTTGTAAGTTTTTTTTTTTTGAGAGAGTGTCAAAAAAAAACTCAAAAAGAAATGTTTAATTATTCTTTTTGAGTGTTGATATTTGTTTTAATCTTTCTTAGTTATTATGGTTCCTAGGACAAAACTCTTTCCTAATTTGAAATCATTTTTATCTTTTTTTAATGTCGTATTTCTAAGCGTTATTGTGTGTGAAAAGTTATTTGCATTGGTTGTTGTTGTAACTTCTATAATTCCACTGTCATCATCAATTTTTCCATTTACACCTGCCCAAATTTGAGTAATCGAGGGGTTAGCTGGAGGAATGGTTTTACAGAAATAATCAGCATCTACAGGAGCACCAGAAAATACGCGATAAAATAATTTATTTGTTATATCGTTAATCAAACCTGTTCTTGGCTCATTTGGTGGTGTGACTTTGTTTACTATTAAAGAAGGGTCTATGTTGTCAATAGTAAGTGATGCTTTATCATTGAAATTATATATCTGTTTTGTAACAGAACATTGATTTGCGTTTGATGGATTAAAAGTTAGTGGCAAGGCATCTATTGTGGTTGTAAAATCTCCAAATGGGAATTTTTTTTCTGTTTGAGGACCACCAGGTTTGTTGAATGTAATATCTTTAAAAACGATACTATAGGTATATCCTTTTATTCTAGAACTATTGTTATCTAGGTCTGTATCTTTTTTTACTATTGTTGCTACTTGTATTATTCCGGATGTTGCTACCCATTCTTCAATTACATTAGGGGTTGCTGGTGGGATAACGTCGCAAATATTGTTTGTACTAACTTTACCGTTATAGGCACGATAAATAACTCGGTATAATTTAGTGTCGATACTGTATTTAAGGGTGTCACCATCAGTAGTAGGCTCGCCTGCAAAAACAGTTTTAGGTACATAAAGTAATAATGATTCCGTGTCTTTTAGTTTAAAAATAAGACTGCTTGTGGATTTTTCATCAGGGCAGTTTGATGGCTGTATGTTTTCAAAATCAATTTTTTCTACAGAAATATTTCCATCGTCACAACCGTTTAGAAGAAAGGCAAATAATGCTATGCTTACAATTTTTTTCATTACGTTTTTATTTGGAGCAAAAATAGTGAAAAAAATGATAATTGATATTTAAGAATAGACAATTGATATTTCTTAACTTTGCCACAATGAAAAAAGTATATCTCGATAACGCCTCCACAACTGCCATACGACCAGAAGTCATTCAGGAGATGACCAAAGTAATGATTGAAGATTATGGTAATGCATCCTCTCCACATAGTTTTGGACGAAATGCCAAGACAATTTTAGAACTTTCAAGAAAAAGTATAGCTAAGCAATTAAATTGCTCGGCACAAGAAATTATTTTTACTTCTGGTGGTACCGAAGCTAATAATTGGATACTTCGTTCGGCTGTAAAAGATTTGAAAATCGAGCGAATAATAACTACTAAAATTGAGCATCATGCTATTTTACATACCGCTTTGGTATTAGAATCGGAATATAATATTACAATTGATTATGTAAATATTAACCCTGATGGATCGATTGACTTAACTCATTTGTCAAATTTGTTATCAGAAGAGAAGAAGACTATTGTAAGTTTGATGCATGTTAATAATGAAACAGGGGTTGTTTTAGATTTAAACAGAGTTAGTGTCATATGTAAGCAATATGATGTGTTGTTTCATTCGGATACGGTACAATCTGTGGGTAAAACAAAAATAGATTTACAAAGTTGTCCTTTGGATTTTATTGTTGCAAGTGCGCATAAGTTTCATGGCCCAAAAGGAATTGGTTTTGCTTTTGTTCGAAAAAACTCAGGATTGCAACCATTGCTTTTTGGCGGTGAGCAAGAAAAAGGATTGCGTGCAGGAACTGAAGCGGTACATCAAATTGCAGGTATGGCAAAAGCTTTGACGCTTTCGTATGAAAATTTAGATAGCGAAAGAGAATATATTACAGGATTAAAAATGTATTTGGTTAATCAGCTAGAAATTGAATTTCCAGACTTCAGAGTTAATGGAAATAAAGATGATTTCTATACAATTCTGAATGTAATATTACCCTTTTCCTCAGATAAAACGGCAATGTTACTATTTAGCTTAGATATGAAGGGAATAGCAGTTTCTAGAGGAAGTGCTTGTCAATCAGGAAGTGTACGCCCATCACATGTATTAAAAGAAATGCTATCGGAAGCTGATTTGAAACTTCCGAATTTGCGAATTTCTTTAAGTCATTATAATACCAAAGAGGATATTGATTGGTTAATTGAAAGCTTGAAGCTAATTGATAATTAACAACTGTTAATTATCAATTAGTTCTAAAATTATTTGCGAATTATTTTTACTTGTGAGTCACTTGTTAATTTAATAATTGTAGATGGTTTTCCTGCTATTCTATCGCGATGTAAATTTACTACGTAATCCACTCCTTTAATAATTTCTGGATTAATATCCTTAAAAGCAATTGGAGTTGGTTGTCCAGAAATATTAGCTGAAGTAGAAACTAAAGGCTTTTTCATTCGCTCTAAAAGTTTAAAACAAAAAGGCTCTTTTACTATTCTAATTGCTAAAGAGTTATCTGATGCAATGATATTTGGTGCCACATTTCGAGGTTTATCTAAAATAATAGTTGTCGGTTTTTCGGATAAATCTAAAATTTGCCAAGCTACCTCAGGGATATCCTTGAATACATTATACATCATTTTTTCACCATTCATTAGGCAAATCATACTTTGTGTTTCGGCTCTTTGCTTCAGTTTATATATTTTTGCAACAGCTTCTGGGTTTGTTGCATCGCAACCTATTCCCCAAACAGTATCAGTTGGGTAAAGTATTATTCCGCCATCTTTAATGACTTCGTATGCGTTGTGTATTTCTTCGTTCATTTTTTATTTGTTTAATCTTCTTGAAAAATAATTAGTATATAATATTTTCGAAATACAAATGTATTTAATTAATAGAATTAAATAGATCTAGTTTAAAAATATTCAGTTAGATTGAGTCTGTTCTTTGGAATAAATATCACTTTACTTTGTGTATATTTGAACTCTAATTTCAAATTTTAAATGAAAATAACCAATTCAAAAATTTTAGTTTCTGTCGTTATACCAGTTTATAATTCAGAGAGATTCATTTCTGAAGCTATCGAAAGTGTTTTAAATCAAAGTTTAAAGGAAATTGAACTAATCCTTGTCGATGACGGTTCTACCGATAAATCATTGATGATTTGTGAGCAATTTTCACAAATGAACGAAAGAGTAAGATTGTTAGAGCAGAAAAACTCGGGAGTTTCAAATGCTAGAAACAATGGTTTGAAGTTGGCTAATGGGGAGTATATTTTTTTTATGGATTCTGACGATACAATTGATTCAGAATTTCTTAGTACTTCTTATGAATTAGCTAAAAAGCAAGATTTAGATATTGTCGTAATTGGAGAAGATTGCTGTAAGCGTTTGCCAAACGTTTATGCGCTGCCTACAATGGCACAATTACTCAAGCATGATTTTTTATTAAAGCATTCTGATATAAGATTTCCAGAGAATATACAACCCTGTGAAGATGGATTGTTTTCGCATCAATTACTTGCTTTAACCACAAGAGTTGCGGGAAATCCTAGTGGGCAATATCATTATAGACATCATGAAAATCAAAATCATAAATCTATTAATAATGCTGTAGGTAAGGTACTGGCACAAATTCCAAGATGGTTTGAAATTCTAGACGATTTTTATAAAAAAAATAATTTATATAATTCTCATTCTTTGCATTTAGCACTTTTTATGGAACATGAACCATTTCAATTGAGATATCTTTCTATGCCATTGGATGCAGATCAAAAAAAATATTTGCATAAGTTGATAAAGGAATTTACACAAAAAAATGTTTTACCTTTTTTGAAAGAGGAAGATAAGAGGAAATTAAATGCTTATTTTTTATTTTTTATAAATTCCCCTAGTCATGTTGATTTTGAGAATTATTATAAAAGATTAAAATTAAAATGTAAAGTAAAATTGTTTTTTGTTAAGGTTATACCGATTTCAAAAGTTAGAAAAAGAATGCGAAAAGAGATAAGGTCAAAAATTTATTAAATGAAAATATTATTAGTTCAACACCATGGTTTTTTAAACGGATCTGGAGGAACAGAAAAAATATGTTGCTATTTAGCTAATAATTTAGTAAATAATAATTTTGAAGTAGAAATAGCTACAAATCAAAATAGTCATGGAAATCCATTTTTTTCTTTGGATGAAAAAATAAAAATAACTAATATTTTTGATGATCAAGTTATTCAAAAAAGTACATTAGAATTACATAACTACAAAGGAAAAAAACTTTTTTTGTGGGTTTATTATAAGATTCTAAAAAAGTACAGCAAGATCTACAATAAAATTTTGTTGAAAAAATGGGGTGGTATTGATGAATTAAATAAATTCAACCTATCTAATCGATCACAGGCTTGGGGAAAATATGTGATAGCATCTAAACCTGATTTAATTATTACAATGAGCATTAGTTCGTTGTTGGAAATTTCGTATAAAAACGATTACGATATCCCAATTATTAATTCTGTAAACGGACGACCAGATTATGATTATTCAGATCTGTTATGGTATCGTTCTGAGAATGAGATGCAGTTACTTAAAGATTCGTATAAAAGCTTAAGTGGTATTCAGGTTTTATTTGAAAGTTATAAGGAATATTTGCCAGATACATTCAAAGGGAAGGCTTTTACTATAACAAATCCAGTTTTTCAAATTGATGATTCAGAAATAGTAAATCATAGTAATGTTAAAGAAAGATTTAAAATAGTAAACATAGCCACATTAGCTACAAATTGTAAGCAACAAGATGTTGCTATTTTGGTATTTTCTCGTTTGGCAAATAAATATTTAAACTGGGATTTACATTTTTGGGGAATAGGTAGTGATTTAGAAATGTTACAAAATCTGGTGAGACAGTTAAATATTGAAGATAGAGTGTTTTTTAATGGGTTTACAAGTAATCCTATTGATAAGCTGAAAGAATCGGATCTATTTATCTTTCCTAGTAAGTATGAAGGATTTGGACTTGCTTTGGTCGAAGCTATGACTGTAGGGCTTCCTTGCATAGGTTTTGAAACTTGTTCGGGTGTAAATGAATTAATAGAACATAATACGAATGGTTTTTTGGTTAAAAATGAAGAAGAAATGAAAGACGCCTTGGTTACTTTAATGACGAATTCAGACTTGAGAAAAAAAATGGGAGCAAATGCACATGAAATGGCAAAAAAACATAACGAAAAAGATGTTTTAGATGAATGGATTAGCCAAATAAATCAGTTTTTAGTATAATAAATAGCACTCCAAAATTAAATTTTAAATTATGCGTATTTTATATTTCTATCCTGAAAACCCATTGATGTTTACTCAAGGAAATAATGCTAGAGCTTTGTCTTTGTTGCGATATTTTAAAAGTCGTAATATTAAAGTAGATTTTGTGGGAGAAGAATCCGATGATTTTAAAGAAGATTCTATTCTGGAAATGAAATCTATAGGTTTAATTGCAGAAGGTTTTCTTTTAAAAAGAGGAAATAGAAAAAGTAAAAGGATTAAATATCTTTTGACATATTCTTTGCCAAGAAAGATGAATAGATCTGTTAAAGATTTTGATCGGACTAAATTCGAACATAAAGAACAATTTGCTGAAATAATTGAATCAAGAAATTATGACTATAAAATTATTTCCTATGCTTATTGGGCATCACTTTTAGATAATACAAAAAAAGGAGATAATGAAAAATGGATTATTGACACTCATGATTTTTTGACTTCTCAATTTCAAACTAATAAAAAATTTAGTTTAAGTGATTATTTTCAGACAGAAATTTCTGTGCTTAAAAAATTTGATAGAGTTTGGGTAATTTCTAATGAAGAAAAGTATGTTTTTTCACAGTTTTTAGATAATCAACTAGATTTAATAACTCATAGTTTGCCAAATAATGCACAAGACAGGCATGTTAATGCTAAAAACATAGATGTTGTATATGTTGCTAGTGAAAATGAGCATAATGTAAAATCTGCTAGATGGTTTTTTGAAAATGTGTACCCCAATATAAAAAGGGATATAAAAATTACCGTTATAGGAAAAATAGCCAAATATATACCAGAGTTTGAAAATGTAGAGAAAATAAAATTTATTGAAGATTTAGACGGAGTCTACAAAAAAGCCAAAATTGCTATTTGCCCAATGTTGTCAGGAACTGGTTTAAAAATAAAAGTTGTAGAGTCATTATCGTATGGATTACCAGTTGTCTGTAATGAAAGAGGAATAGATGGTTTGCTAAATAAAACAAATAATGGTTGTTTAGTAACTAATTGCCCATTAGAATTTGCAAATTATATTAATAAACTCTTGCAAGAAGAAGAGTTTTATGAGGCAAAAAGTTTAGAGGCATCAAAATTTTTTATAGAAAATTTTGATATAAATAGCACACACAAAGTATTAGATGATATTTTTTTTGCTGATAAGAAGAGTCATTCACTCTAGATTATTATTACTAAAACATTCATTTTTTTTTAAACTAACTACAAATTAAATGTATAAATCGATCAAATTATATTTCAGATTAAAAAAATTAGCTCAAAAACTAAAAAAAAACAAAGTTAGAATTGACTTTTTAAGTGAATTAAAATATAACTCTTATGTTTTAATTGTTGATACTAAAATACCAGAATTTAATAAAGATTCAGGATCCAGAAGACTAACAGAGATAATTAAGATGCTTTTGCATAATAATGTAGGTGTTTTTTTATTAGCCGATTTTAAAGAATATAAATATCAATCAGAATATATAGAAATATTTAAAGAAATGGGAGTTGTTGTTTATGAACCAACTATCGATAGGTTTAATAAATTAATAACAAAAGAAGGATTTCTGAAAGAGGTTTTACCAAAAGTAGATTTTGTATGGTTGCATAGACCAGAAATTTTTAATAAATATTACCCACTCGTTAAAAAATACAAAACAGAGGCAAAAATATTTTTTGACATGGTTGATTTCCATTATTTAAGATTTAAAAGAGAGTTTGAATTAAAGGGCGATCCAAAAATGATGGAGATTGCGAACAAATACTTAGAACTTGAATTAGATAATTGTGAAAAGGCGGATAGGATTATTGTTATTTCAGAATCTGAAAAGGAAAGTTTAAAGGAGTATTATCAAAATAATGATAAAGCAATAGCAATAGGAAATATCCACCAGTACATAAATAATGTTACTCCTGTATGTTTTGAAAACAGAAAAGAACTACTTTTTATAGGAGGCTTTGATCATACACCAAATGTTGATGCAGTTAATTATTTGTATGAAGAGATTATGCCTTTATTATGGAAAGTATTACCAGAGATTTCAATAACAATTATTGGCAGTAATCCACCAGCATCTATAATGGAGTTAAATTCAGAAAAATTTAAAATTGTAGGCTATGTTAAAGATGTATCTCCATATTTTTTAAACTCACGGATTTTTGTAGCGCCATTGCGTTATGGAGCTGGGATAAAAGGAAAGATTGGACAGAGCTTAGAATATGGCTTGCCATTAGTAACAACAAATATTGGAGCTGAGGGATTTAATTTTGGTGAAAGTGAGAATATAATTATTGGTAATACAAGTCAGGAAATAGTAGATAATATAATTAGAATGTACCAAAATGAAGAAATCTGGAATGAAATTAGTTTAGCTTCACAAAAGGTTATAGAACCATTCTCAGTAAATACAATTAGAGCAAGAGTATTGAGTTTAATTCAATAATTATATCATGAAGCTATTTTTTCTTACAGTTGAAAGACTGTTTTTACCCAATTTTCAATAGTATATTTATGAAATGTTTCTGGGCTTAAAGGTTGATACGGTGTTGTGAGAAAATCTTCGGGTATATTTATATTCGAATCATTTTCGTCGAGAATTAAAATGTTATTTGGATTATAGAAATCATATTCACTAATTGATTTATTTGTAGTGATAATCTTTTTTTGCATTGCCAAAGCTTCAAATATTCGGAAACTTAGTCCATTATGATCTTTTCGTATTAGATCCAAGAATATTTTTGAGTTTTCAAAGTCAGCTTTTAGGTCTTCTGGAAAAATAAGTCCTTTAGAGTAAATAATGTTTTGATTTATGTTTTCAGGCGGTTTTTTACCTACAAGCATAAATTTAAACGGAATAGAATGAGATGAAAGATAGTTAGCCAGATTGTTTAAAAATGTAAAACGTTCATCAATAGAAATTACAATAAAAATATTTTCGTTTGCATTTTCAAGTGTAATTGCTCTCTTTTCCATGTAAATGTAATTGGAGATGAATGTTAATTGATGTTTTTTAACATCGATTAAATCGAATGAAAATATTTCGTCGAAAACTCCATCTACTATATTATCTATAGGAAATCGTCTGCAACTATCATAAATATATGCAAGATATTTATGGGTAAGTTTTTTAAGCTCTAAATGAGTTTCTCTACTTATTTTATCTGGACGTATAAACAAAATAGCATCGTGATGCCCAAATTCTTTGACTTGTTCAACTAAATAATTTTCTAATGCAGTGGTTTTTTTATTTTTATTAAAAAAAGTTTTATTGATAGAATTTTGAATTTTATCAAAAATGGAAGTGTATTTATATTTAAATTTAGAAGCATCGATGTGATTAGCATCGATGTTTCTTCTTTTTAATTCATCTATAATGTTGTGGTCATAGTAAGTGGAATCATAACTAATTAAACAAATTTTCATAATAATATCCTTATAGTTTATTAAAAAGTTTGTTTGTGTTCTCAATCATACTATTTTTTTCATTCATTACAAATGTTCTGAAGTCTAAAAACTCAGCAAAAACTTCATCATAATTATTCATTGTATGATTAATTAGTTCTGTTACTTTTTCAGGTTGCATTTCATCTGCATGTAGTTTATATTTTTCGGGTATTCCTAGATCTTCTTTAAAAGCTGATGTACCATCACGTCCAGTTAACAAACAAACCCCCGAAATAAGTGACTCTCTAGGGATTTTATCTCTTCCTGGGAAGTAACCAAAGTCAACATGGAGTTTAGTTTTTCGTAAAGTATCTCTCATTTCTTCCCTTGTCATACCAGATAAAGGTATCCATTTGTATTGAGGAAGAAGTGCCATGTATTTTTCAATCTTATCTAATCCTTTTTTTGGATTATAGGTTATTATGTTTTCTTTTGGGAAATTACCAATATCGGGTAAATTATCAAAGAAAAGTTCTGTAACATAATCGCACAAATAAGCAATATCATTTTTATGATCTTTGGTCAATAAAAACTCTTTTGTTCTTTGAGATTGATACCAGTGAGTGACAGTTTTATTGGGTTCAAATCTATATTCAGTATGTTTATAAGGAACAAGTAGTTTTCTTATCCAGTTTTTTTTCTTTTCCCTACTATTCATTAAGACTTCATAAAAATCAAGACTCAACCACCATACTTTTTTCTCAGCCAAAGGATATTTAGCTATTAAGTTAGTCATTGATTCTGGGATTATCATCACATTTTCAATACTATCTTTTACCTTCATTACATAAGGAACATTATAGTTTTTGTAAAAAGGATGAATAGGATCTTTTTTGTATTTTGAATATAACATTTTAGCATTATAGCCTAGAGAATTTAAGATATAACCTAATTGATGTAATGCTTCTGGACCTCCAGTAGCTTTGCTAGGAGGGCAGATTATATATATGTTTTGTTGCATTTTTTTAGTTAAATTTTGTTTTAGAATTATAAACAACATTCTCAATCCAGCCTTCTAAAGTATATTTTCTGAAGATTTTATCTGGAATATTTTCGTATTCTGTTTCAAAAAAAGAAGGTGGGATATTTGGTTTTTTCTCATCAATTACGAGAATGTTATTAGGGTTGTAAAAATCATAATTTATTATATCGGAGTTAGTTGTAATAAGTTTTTTACGTAACCCTATGCTTTCAAACACTCTAAAAGTTAATCCGTTTTGTCCTTTTCTATTAACATCAAGTAAAACTTGTGATTTGTTTATATATTGTTCGACTTCTGATAATGAAATATACTCATTTATATATTCAATAGTTTTCGTCTTTTTCTTATTTTTTTTGTGATAAACAAATATTTTATAATTGATATTGTTTAATTTTAAATTATTTGCTATTTTCGAAAGAATTGGTAATCTTCCATCTTTTGAAATAATATTAAAAACCTGATATGTGATATCTACATTATTATTATTATTATTATCAGATGAAGAGTTGTAAATCCAATTGGTCGCAAAATTTAAATTATATTTTTTACAATCTTCTTTTTCAAAGGAAAAAACTTCATCAAAATGAGGTATTACTTGTATTATTTTAGGACAGCGTTTTGTATTATCATTAAAATATGCAATTGTTTTTTTTCCATATTTTTTTAATTTTTTAACACTTTCTACATCAATAAAGTCACCTTTTATAACTAATATTACATCTTGGAGTTCTCCAATTTCCTCAAGATTTTTAATTATTTTTTTTCCAAAATGCATTGTTTTTAGATTTTTTCTAAAAAATGATTTTAATATAAAATTATATATTTTATGAAAGGGATTAGGGTACTTATATTGAATTTTATTAAAATCAATGTGATGTACGTCGTGCCCATCTTGTTTTAATGTAATTGCAATATGTTCGTTGAATCCCCAATTATCAAGGCTTATTAATGTAATACGCATGATTTTTTTTTGTTTTGCTGTTGCAAATTTAGTTAAAATTTCACTTACTAAATTTATATAATTACTGTGTTTAATTAATAGAATTATAATATAATATTGAAGGTGGTTTTAAAATATAGGATATCAGGTTTTTAAAAATATTATAATAAAAGGGGAGGATTTGTAAAAATATGATAATTTTTAATTTTTTAAAAAAATAAAGCGCAACTAATTTGAAAAATAAAATTGATCACAAAGAAAACAAATGGTGCATTTTACTGTACTTTTTTTTCTGTATTAAAAAAGTTTAAAATAGAAGTAATTTTGTAAAGACTTAAAAGTTTTTATATATTAATCCTTAAATTAAAAATTTGGTGAGAGGCTATGTTTTTTAATTAACATTGGACTTGTTTTTTGTACTAATGTAAAATCAATTATAATAAAAATAATTTATTTGATGAGAATATAAGTTTTTATTAATTATAAGGTTATTTTTGTGTTTTGATTAATGTAGAGGAGTAAGAAATTAAATATTTGATGTAATTACAAAATAAACTTATTTTATAATTAGAATAGACTTAAGATTAAATTAATAAAATGAAAAATACTGTAAAAATAATTATTCCGATCTATAAAGAGCATTTTGGGGAGCTAGAGGAAAAATCTTTTTTACAGTGTGTCAAAGTGCTTAAAAACTATGATATTGTTTTAGTTCAGCCTGAAGGACTGGATAATTCTTATATTACGAACGAATTTAATCAAATTAAAGCAATAAGTTTTCCTAAAAGATATTTTGAAAATATTGATGGTTATAATGAGTTATTGTTGTCGTCTCTTTTTTATGAAGCTTTTTTAGATAGTGAATATATATTGATTTATCAATTGGATGCTTTTGTCTATAAAGATGCTTTAGAAGAATGGTGTCAAAAAGGGTATGATTATATAGGAGCTCCATGGATTGCCACACCAGAAAGTACTATATTGTTAAAATATTATAATAAAATAGTTAGAAAATTTAGATCAAAAAAGAAAAAAGACCGAGAACAAATTTTCTTTAAAGTTGGTAATGGAGGCTTTTCATTACGAAAAACAGCATCCCATTACTTAATCAGCAAGACAAAACAAGACTTTATTTTTGATTTTCTAAATTCTGCAGATAAAGAGATTTATGCAATCGAAGATGTCTTTTGGTCAATAAAGGCACCTGAATTTGATGAGAATTTTAAGATACCTAATTATAAAGAAGCTTTGTATTTTGCAATAGATCGAAAACCTAAAATAGCATTTAAGTTAATTAATAATCAGCTACCATTTGGTTGTCATGGAATTAATAAACCGAAAGTAATTAATTTTTGGAAACCAATATTAAATAAATACTAAACATAAAATTTCATAAGATTAATGACTATCAAATATAAATTTTTTAATACACAAGAAGATACAAAAGAAATTCTTTTATATATATATAATTTCAATTCTTCCGATGGTATTGTTTTTGGAAATGGTCAACGTAATGTTATTAAATTATTTGATATAAAGGCTAAGACGATTAATATTAAATCCTTTAAAATTCCAAATTTATTTAATAAAATAGCTTATAAATATTTTAGAAAATCAAAAGCAAGACGTTCTTTTGAATACGCTACAATTTTATTAGAAAGAGAAATTGGAACTCCGCAACCAATCGCTTTTTTAGAGAACTATAATTGGCTTGGTTTAAGAGATAGTTACTACGTTAGTGAACATTTAGTAACTGAGTTAACTTATAGAGAACTTATTGAGGTTGATAATTATCCTGATTTCGAAAATATATTAAGGCAATTTACCCGTTTTACTTTTAAACTACATGAAAAGGGAATTGAGTTTTTAGACCATTCTCCTGGGAATACATTAATTAAAAAAAGAGGTAATAATGAATATGATTTTTTCTTAGTTGATTTAAATAGAATGAATTTTCATACTGAAATGAGTTTTGAACAACGTATGAATAATTTTAGAAGACTTACTCCTCGTAAAGAGATGATTGCAATTATGAGTAATGAGTATGCAAAATTATATTCAGCTAAGACTGAGGCTCAAATTTTTGAAAAAATGTGGAAAGATACCGTTAAATTTCAAGAAGAATTTGCGAAAAAGCAAAGGTTAAAAAAGAGATTAAAGTTTTGGAAATCTTAAAAAACAAAAAAAAAACATTATTTTAAATAATGTTTTTTTTTTGTTGATACCCTTCCAGGCTTTACTTATCTTTTAAAGATTCTTAGTTATAAAGAACTCAATCTGATCTTTGAATAATTCAGGATTAAATTGTTGGTAAAGTTGAGCGAAATTATTTTTAATCTCCTTGTGTGGTAAACTTAAATCAATTAATTCGGGTTTGAAATCATTTAAATGTACCGAAATATTGCGTAATCCATCTTCAAAGGTTGCCCAGTCGTTTTTCTTAACATATGGTGAAAAGATTGTAAAAGAGGGTTTGTTTAATGCTTTAGCCATATTAATTGCTCCGCCATCGTTTCCTATGATTATATCACACTGATTCATTATGCCTATAAAGGATCGTAAATTACTGCCTAATAAATCAAAATGGATTTTTTCTTGGGTACTTTTTGAGCATAAATTGAATACTTTTTGAGCATCTTCAATTTGATTTGGAAAATAATTAAAAAGAATAGTTAGGTTTTTGTTCTCTGCAACATATTCTACTACTTTAGCCATATATTCTAGAGGGTAAGTTTTAGATTTTTCACTTCCCAAAAGACTTATCATTACGATTTTCTGGTCTTTTTTTACTTTATGTTTGTCTAAAAGAGCAATTGCCTCATCGTTTTCGTCATTACTTACATATAATTTTGGAAAAGGATCTATTGAATCAGCGTCCAAATTTAAAGGATTTAATAGCAAAAGTCTGTTATCTATAGCTAGTCCATATTTAGTTTCGGTAGTGTCCTCAAAACGCTTCATGTTATGATTGTAAAACAAAGACGAATACCATTTGTAGTATGATATTTTATAATCAGCACCAGAAAAAATGGTTATTAAATTAGTTTCTAATTTACCATAAACATCAATTAATATATCATACTTATTAGATCTCATTTTGAAAATAAAATTAAATAATGATAGATATGATTTTCTTGTTTTATTTTCTAATACAATTACCGAGTCAATATTCGGATTACCTATTAAAACATCTGTGCAATTAGAATAACACATATAGTCTATAGTAGAATTGGGATATTTTTTTTTAAGATTATTACAAAGAATTGTACTTATCAGGACATCGCCAATTCTTTTTTGCTGTATGATTAATATTTTCATTATTAGGGGTAAGTTTAATAAAAACTATATTTTGTTTCTTATTGTAGGGGTATAAAAGTAAAGTTACTCCATTTTGTTATGTGTTAACCAAAGTATTAAATAACGTTTTAAAACCGCAAATGAATTTATATAAGCAAGAATATAGCCTTCTTTACCGTCAAGGAAGCCAAATTTAATGAAATATTGATTTATAAAGTTGAAAAAAGGTTTTAGTAAAAAATGATAAAAATTTGGTTTCATATTTTTATCATATAATTCTAAAGCTTCCTTTTTACTTAATAAACTTAGCTTATAGTTGTATTCGTCGAAACTTTTGTATGAATAAGAGTCTATTCTGTTTTTTAATACATTTGATTTAAAGAACGATATATTAGATTTCCTTTTTTCATCGCCTGAATAAGAGTATCTTTTTTTATCAAAAAGAAAAATTCTTTTTTTGTTGTTGAATTCCCCGTGTTTTATTTTCTTTTTGAAGAAAAATAATGTCTGTTTAATGTAATAAAGTTCATTATTTTTATGATCAGAAACTTTAGTTAAAATTTCATTTTTAAGCTCAGGAGAAAGATATTCGTCTAAATTTAATAATAATATCCAATCATTTTTGGCCTGATTGATAGCTATCTTTTGTTGTTGTATTTTGTCAGTGTTATTTTGTTTAATAACAGTTGCACCAAGTTCCTTTGCAATAGCTACTGTTTGATCAGTACTTTCACTATCCATGAAGATAATTTCATCAGCAAATGAAACATTTTCAATGTGCTTTTTTATATTGTTCTCTTCATTAAAACAAAATGTCAAAACACTAATTTTTGGAACTATTACATTTTGGGGCATAAAATCAATTTTGTGCAATATTAATAATTTTAGATTTATAACTTTGTGTAAAATTAAACAAAATGTCTCGACTCCCTATTTTAATGTATCATAACATTTGCGAATCTGAAAATGAAACTAATAATTTGACTATTTCAGTGCAAAAATTAGAAGAACAATTTCAATATTTAAAAGATAATAATTATCAAACCTATCATTTTGAAGAATTATCAAAAATGAAGTCTATCCCCAAAAGGAGTATTGTTCTTACTTTTGATGATGTTACTGAAAATCAGCTTACTTATGCAGTGCCTTTATTGGATAAATTCAATTTAAAGGCCAGTTTCTTTATTCCTTTTTCATATATAGGAAAAACAGATTTATGGAATGAAAGTTCTGAGGTTTTGGGGAATAAAATAATGACAATCGAGCAGTTGAAAAAACTGAATAGAGACAGAATAGAATTAGGATACCATTCCTATGAGCATAAAAAATATAGCTTATTATCTGATTTAGAAATAGAAAAAGATTTTATGAAGTGCGAGGAGGTGATAAAAGTTAATGATTTAAAAATATATTCTGCTTTGGCCTATCCATATGGTAATTACCCTAAGAAGGGTAGCGGTAAAGAACTTTTTAAGCAGGTAATAGCTAAGAATAAAATAAAATTTGGTTTAAAAATTGGCAATCGCCCTAATCGTTTTCCTTTTAAAGATAATTATGAAATTAAGCGAATAGATATTAAAGGGCATGATAGTTTAATGACATTCAGGTTAAAAATCAAATTTGGGAAATTAAAGCTATTCTAAATCTTTTTCTATTAACATCATTTTTGCATATCTAGAGAAAACACCATAAGCATCGATTGCCGCTGCCGCAAGACCTGGTACTCCATCAAGATAGACTCTTTTTACAATATAAGTATGAAAAAAACGATAAAAGGGTTTAAAGAAAAGTAAAAATAGCGTTACTTTTTTTCCTTTATCTGCAGACATTTTTGCTTGGAACCAGGCATATTTATCCTTTTTACTTATGAAATGGAATAGTCCTTTGTAGGTGTAATGTATCATGTAGTTTTTTAATACACCAGGTTTTGACTTTAGTATTAATTTTTCATGTACTTCATTTTCAAAAGCTAGATTTTCATTTTTCATTAAACGAACGACTTTGTCTGTGTAATGAAATAGAAAACGATTCATGAAATAATGTGGAAACCAAATTTTGTAAGCATCAAATTTATCCGATTCGATGCTTTCAAGTATTTCTTTTTGAAGCTTTTCTGTAACTCTTTCATCGGCATCTAAAAATAATATCCAATCTCCAGTTGCAAAGCTTATTGCATAATTCCTTTGGTTACAGTAATTGTCGAATTTTCTAAAAATGAGCTTAACCCCAAGATTAGAAGCAATTTCTTGTGTAGCATCAGTGCTATGAGAGTCTAAAACGATAATCTCATCAGCAAATGAAACAGATTTTATTGCATCGGCAATATAAAACTCTTCATTATAAGTAAGTATGATAACAGATAGTTTTTTCATTTCTTTAATTAGCATTCTTACTTATAAAAAGAGAATTTAATGATATATTATTATACAGCAACATCGTACTCACGAAGTGCATTGTTTAATGAAGTTTTTAAATCTGTAGATGGCTTACGAGTACCAATAATTAAAGCACATGGAACTTGAAATTCGCCTGCAGCAAATTTTTTGGTATAACTTCCAGGAATAACTACTGATCGAGCAGGTACATATCCTTTCATTTCAACAGGAGTCTCACCAGTTACATCAATTATTTTAGTTGAGGCTGTTAAACATACATTTGCTCCTAAAACAGCTTCTTTACCAACATGAACGCCTTCTACAACGATACAACGTGAACCTATAAATGCACCGTCTTCGATAATCACTGGAGCAGCTTGTAATGGCTCTAATACGCCTCCAATTCCTACACCACCACTTAAATGTACATTTTTACCTATTTGAGCACAGCTTCCTACGGTTGCCCATGTATCTACCATAGTTCCTTCATCAACATATGCTCCAATATTTACATAGCTAGGCATTAAGATTACACCACTAGAAATATATGCTCCATAACGTGCTACAGCATTAGGTACTACGCGAATACCCTTTTCAGCATATCCTCTTTTTAGTAGCATTTTATCGTGATACTCGAAAATACCAGATTCTAGAGTTTCCATTTTTTGAATAGGGAAATACATAACCACTGCTTTTTTTACCCATTCGTTAACTTGCCAAGTTTCTCCAGTTGGTTCAGCAACACGCAATTTTCCAGTATCTAAAAGTTCAATTACTTCTCTGATAGCATTTGTAGTTGTTGTTTCTTGTAATAAAGCTCTGTTATCCCAAGCTTGTTCTATAATAGTTTGTAATGAATTCATAATAGTAATATTTTAGGCAAATATAATTCGATTTTTTTTTAAAACAACCCCCATTTCCAGATACTAACAATTTTAAACAAAAAACAACAATTTATTTTGTGGAGTAAAACGATAGCCTTTTTATTTCAAACAAACCTACTTATATAGAATGTTTTATAATTTATTTCCTGATAAATATCAATTTTTGATAATTGTTATAAAAGTAGTTTTGCGGAACAATCTAATAACAGCACGTCTGTATTTTATTTTGTCTGAATCCAAAATTTAATTAGTATTATAACTATGAATCAAGAAAACCAGTTGTTTAAAAGACCTACGCCAATTGATAAAGAAGTTTCTTGGGATAAAACCCAAGTGATTATGAGTAAAACAAATCCAATTGGAATTATCGAATATGCAAATGAAACTTTTGTAGATGTTTGCGGATACGAAGATTATGAGTTAATGGGGCAGCCACACAGCATCATAAGACATCCTGATATGCCACGAGTAATATTTAAAGTATTATGGGAAAACCTTAAAAAAGGGAATAATTTTCATGCTGTTGTAAAAAATCTAGCTAAATCTGGAAGATTTTATTGGGTTGTTACAGATTTTGAAATTGCAAAGGATGAAAATGGAGTGATCGTAAACTATTTTGCCAGAAGACGCTCTGTGCCACAAGAAGTAATCTCGATGCATATTGAGCCTTTATATAAAAAATTGTTGCAAATAGAATCGGCTAGCGGAATGGAGTTTAGTGAGAAATATCTAATTGGATTTTTAGAAGAGAAAAATAGAAGTTATATAGAGTATATTAAAGATTTAATGTATGAGAATGAAAAAAATCAATCGACTCATCATCAATCAGAAACTCAAACTCAACATGAAGAGGAAGAGGAGGAAAGAGGCTTTTTTAGTCGTTTCTTTAATAGATAAATAGATAGAGATTTTTGCCCCCAAAAAAAATACCTATAAAAAAACAGGGTTTGACTTTTTAATTTAAGTCAAACCCTGTTTTGATATTATTAAGTTTAGCTAGTGTTACCTTAGATTATGAGGTAGTTCTTTCTCAGAAACTTATTTAATTAAATTTGTTCTGGTTTCAAATAAAAGTAGTTTTATTTAGTAGAGCGACTTCTTAAAAATTTCTGTAATAGTTTGAATCATTTATTTGATAATTACTAATGTAGTTAAACAAAAAAAAACAATAAAAATCTTGTGTGATTTCTATTGTTTTTTAATTCATGTTTCTTTTGTATTCTTAATCAGTGATTAAAAAGCCAATTTGTTATTGATGACTCTTTCATTAAAAGATTGAATGTATGCTTTTAAGAATTTTTCAGATTCTTGGACTTTAGGTTTATTTTGTAGCATTAAATTATTCTTTAATAGCACATCTTCTTTCCATTTGTATAAACCAATGGTTTTATTATTCGCAAAAGCCAGATAATAATCATCTTTTATGTAATGATATGTACCTTGAAGATAATAAACTACAAAATTTTCTTTAGACTTATAACTTTTACCAAAACTAACCATGTCAGTTTTTATATTTAAGTAGTCTAAAATACTAGGCATGATGTCAATTTGCTGAAAGTTTTTATCGCTAACACCTGTTAATTCAGAATTTGAGGGATCAAAAAATAAAATAGGAATGTTGAATTTTCCAATATTTGTTTTATCAATATCTTTATCTCCGCCAGAAGAAGTATGATCAGAAGAAATTACAAATAAGGTGTTTTTGTACCATCCTTCTTTTTTAGCAGTATTAAAAAACTTACGTAGAGCAAAATCTGTATACGCAATGCTTTCTTGAATTTCAGTAGTTCCTTTAGGGAATTTTCCTTTGTATCTTTCGGGAATAGTATATGGGTTATGAGATGAAATAGTAAATAAAGAACTAAAAAACGGTTGCTTAAAAGAAGTTAATTTAGAGGCGTAAAATTGTAGAAACTCTTCATCAAAAACACCCCATTTGCCATCAAATGCATCTTTACCTGTATATTGATCTTTTCCATAATATTGATCAAATCCTGCTACTTCAGCATATTGATCAAAGTTCTGGCTACCATTAAAGGCACCATGAAAGAAAGAAGTATTATAGCCTTCTTTTTTTAAAATTTTCGGGAGACCATTTATTTTATTCAAAGAATAGCTTGATGATATAAAGGAATTATTCATTAAACTTGGAATACTAGAGAGTATAGATGGAACAGCATCAATTGAAACTTTTCCGTTTGCAAACCCATTTTTAAAGTAATAAGATTTTGTAATCAAAGAATCTAGGAAAGGAGTTTGTCCGCGTCCAACGTTTTCATTTCCAAAGCTTTCTAAAATTAAAATTACAACATTTTTTTTGATAGCTGGCTGACTTGGGTTTAAAGAAATAACAGGATTGTAAATAGAAATTAATTCTTTTTCATTGTAATAATTTGCTTTATCTATATCTTCTTTCTTAAAAACAGTTTTAAGGATGCAAAAAGGAGTATTTAAAACCAAACCAGAGTTATTTAGAGCACCATATTCAGCAGCATCTACAATCTTAATAGGTTTTTTTCGAATACCTCCACGTCCCAAAAGCAAAATTATAACTAAAGAGAGTATAAAATAAGCAAATTGTTTGTAGTAATCTTTTCTAGTTGTTTTTTCGTGTATTAAATGTGTTCTTAAATTAGGTATTAATTTCCATAACAAAATACTTACGATAAGAAATAAAACAAAGATGTACCAAAATTCTTTTAGAAACGAAGGGATTAAACCTAGAGCTTCTTGTTCCATTCCTTTGGCAGTAATCATTGAAAAAGTACTTCTCCTGCCTGTAAAACGATAGTAGATAATATCTATAAAGTTTGTAGCAATAAATAAAAGGTTTACGGAGTAAAAAGTAATTTTTAAAATGTTTTGATATCTAGGTTTGTATTTAAAATCGCCTGGAATCAAGTGAGCAATCAAAAATATAATATTAATATAGGCAATGGCTGCTAAATCAAATAGAAGACCTCCTGTAACGTTTTGAAATGTAATAGTTTCAAATAATTTTAGATTTATGAGGTAAAATAGAATTCTTGAGAATTGGTAGATTACAGCAATTAAAAAGAATCTTTTTAGAAATAAAACAATACTGTTTTTATAGTTATTCATTTGGCGTTTAGTAATTTTTATGTATCTGCTTTTGCTTTAATTTATTTGTATAAAATAAAATTTTGAGCAAAAGAACTATTTTTTTTTAAATTATTGATTACTTATTGATCTAATTTTGTAAGAACGGTATTTTATTTTAAAAGCTATTGAATGATTTTTTTGTTTTAATTGTTTTGTTTATAGTTAGTTGTATTTTTTTTTGTTGTTAAAAAAGTTTGTTTCTATGTTTTGTTTAATACAAGTTGATTCTTTCTTTTGTTCGATGATAATTATCATGAATTAAGAGTATAATGAAGAGTACTTTTGAAGTGAAATTATATATAAGAATTTTTAAGAGCAAAATTCCATTTTAAGATTGGTTTAGATCTATGAATTAGTATAAATAGAGTTGATAGTAAGCTCCTATTATAAATTTTTTAATATTGTTTTAATTTTTTTTGGAGAAAAAATTTTAATTAATCCGTTCTACTTCATAGAACGGATTTTTTTTAGACATGAGTTTTTTACTTTATGTATCTTTGTCTTATAATAATAAATTAAGATGCCAAGAATTCTCGCTATAGATTACGGACAAAAAAGAACAGGAATAGCTGTTACTGATGAATTGCAAATTATTGCCTCAGGTTTAACAACAATTCCGTCACATACAACAATTGATTTTTTAAAAGACTATTTTGCCAAAGAGAAGGTCGAAGCAGTTTTAATTGGTGAGCCAAAACAAATGAATGGAGCACCATCAGGGAGTGCTTCAATTATAAAAGGTTTTGTAACTCATTTTTCAAATATTTTTCCTGATATGAAAGTGGTTCGAGTAGATGAAAGATTTACTTCTAAGATGGCATTTCAAACAATGATTGATAGTGGACTGAGTAAAAAGCAACGTCAAAACAAAGGATTGATTGACGAGATCTCAGCAACGATAATGCTTCAGGATTATTTGTCTCGAAAAATGTTCTAATGTTCTAGAGATTTTTATTCCGAAAACGTTTTAGAAAACTATAACTTTTCAGGTGAAATTTATAGTTTTTTTTTGCAATTTTATGAAGTACCTTTGCATTTTAAAATTTTCTTGTTATGTCCGACAAAACCATACGTTCAAATACCGAAGTAGTACTTATTGGTGCTGGAATTATGAGTGCAACTCTTGGGTTAATCTTAAAAGAATTACAGCCAGATTTAAAAATTGAAATTTACGAAAGATTAGATGTTGCCGCAGCCGAAAGCTCTGATGCTTGGAATAATGCTGGAACAGGACATTCAGCATTTTGTGAATTAAACTATACTCCAGAAAAAAATGGAAGTATTGATCCTAAGAAAGCAATTAGTATTGCTGAATCTTTTGAAGTTTCTCGTCAGTTTTGGTCATATTTAGTACAGCAAAACAAAATTACATCTCCAGATAATTTTATAAAAAGTGTTCCTCATATGAGTTTTGTTTGGGGAGAAAAAAATGTGGATTATCTTAAAAAAAGATTTGAGGCATTACAAAAAAATCCAATTTTTAAAGAGATGGTTTTTAGTACTGATTTTTCTCAATTAAAAGAATGGATGCCTTTGGTAATGGAGGGAAGAGATGCTTCTGATAAATTCGCAGCAACTTCTATGGCAATCGGGACCGATGTGAATTTTGGAGAATTAACAAGAAGCATGTTTAACTATCTAGGAAAATTAGATGGTGTAACAATTCATTTCAATCACGAAGTGAAAAAACTTAAGCAACGTGAAGATAAATCATGGAGAATTAAAATCACAGATTTAGCAACAGGTCAAACTAGAAAAGTATATACTAAATTTGTATTTATTGGTGCCGGTGGAGGTTCTTTGCCTTTGTTAGAAAAAGCAAATGTTGTTGAAGGAAAAGGTTTTGGAGGGTTTCCTGTGAGCGGGCAATGGTTAAAATGTACTAATCCAGAAGTTATTCTTCAGCATCAAGCTAAAGTTTACGGGAAAGCAAGTGTTGGTGCGCCACCTATGTCGGTTCCTCATATCGATACAAGAATGATTGATGGTGAAAGAGCTTTGCTTTTTGGTCCATTTGCAGGTTTTTCTACTCGATTTTTAAAGAATGGATCTTATATGGATTTACCTATGTCGATAAAAACAGATAATATAATGCCAATGTTGGCTGCAGGTTATCATAATATTCCGCTTACGAAATATCTAATTGAGCAAGTAAGACAATCTCCTAAAGATAGAATGAATGCTTTACGTGAATATTTGCCAAATGCAAAATCTAAAGATTGGAAATTAGAAAGAGCAGGACAGCGTGTTCAGGTTATTAAAAAAGATGAAAAAGAAGGCGGGATTCTAGAATTTGGAACAGAGGTTATTAATACCGAAGATGGAACATTAGCAGTTTTATTAGGAGCTTCTCCAGGAGCTTCAACAGCAGTTTCAATCATGGTCGGGTTGATTAATAAGTGTTTTAAAGATAAAGTTAAAACGCCAGAATGGAATGAAAAGTTCAAGGCAATGATTCCGTCTTATGGTCAGACTTTAAATGATAAACCAGAATTATTGGCTGAAATAAGAAAAAATACTGCTGCTGCTTTAAAGTTAAATAATTAACTAGCGCTGAAAATATGATTTAAATAAAAAATCCAGATTAATTTTAATCTGGATTTTTTGCTATAAACTCTTTTGTAATTGTTAGTATTTTATCAGATAGATCAGTCATCCATATTAATTGTTCGATTACTAGTTGCGCTTCTTGCATTTTGGATTCTCTAGCGTTTTCGTCAAGCTCATTGTCATTTTCTAATCTACTGAAATTTTTTCTTTTTAATTCTTCAAAATGGAAAGTCAATTTTTCTTTATTAATGTCTTTATTCTTGTATAAAGATGTTTTTCCATGTCTTAAAATGGCAATTGAGTGATTTAAATTAGAAATGACAATGTCAATTACAAAATTAAAAGATTCGGATGCCGAAGTCGTTTTATGAGACTGAATATAGGTTCCTAAAGAAGCTGAAGACGAAAGCAGGGAGTGATTAAGAACTGCAAGCTTGTTTATTTGCGGAAGTTGTTTTTGCTTTGATTTTGGTTCTTGTATCATTCTCTGGAAAGAGGTCATAAGATTTCCAATTTCAATAAAAGCATTTTTTCTAGCCAAACGATAAGATGTTGGTAATGTTCCTTTCTTATTGTAATATTCCGCTATTTCTCGTAAATAATTTTTATTGGCTTCAATAGCTTTTTCTAAAAACGAGGCAGCATTCAAAAACTCCCAAGCTGGCCATAAATAATAATTTGCTAAAAAGGCCAATGTAGCACCAACGAGAGAATCTAATATTCTAAACTGAATTACTTCAAGGATATTAGGAGTTAAAATTCCGTAAACAAAAACTACATACATAGTAACAAGTGTAGTGCTGACTTTGTAATTGCTTTGTGTAAAAGAAATACCAATTAACATACATACAATAGCAAATATGCTTATCGCAATGTGATTGTGTACTAAAGATACAATTCCAAAAGCAATTAATCCTCCTAAGATGGTGCCGAAAACACGGTTATAAGAACGCTCTTTGGTTAATCCATAACCAGGACGCATAATTACTACAATGGTTAATAAAATCCAGTATACGTTTTGAAATGGAAGTAATTTTCCAATTATAAAACCTACCATAATAGTTATGGTAAGTCGTAGCGAATGTCTGAAAAAAGTAGATGAGAAGCTAAAATTTTCAATTAATGTACGTATCGGATAATATTGTGGAGTTAAGAATTTTTCAAGTTCCTTGTTTTTTTCTTTAAAATCAAAAGAATGAATAGCCGATGAAAAAGCTAATTCCACGATTTTTATTTTTTCGACCTGCTTCTGAGCATATTTCAGCATATTGGTAAGCATCCAAACTCCTTCAGAAGCTTCAATTTTGCCTAGATTGTTTTTATATGCATCAATTGCAGATTCTAATCCATTGAGTTCTTTCTTTAGATCGTTTACAGAGATATATTTAGAAGCCTTATGGACACTTTTGGATAGTTTTTTTAAAGTCGAAGCGAGTTTGTAAGCTAGATTCTGATAAGAACGTAGCGCTTCAGGATGGTCATTGAATTTTTTGTGTAATTTATTATGGTCAAATGATGTAGATAGTGCTAGCTCCTGAATTTCGACTAGTGTTATAAATACAATAAGCATCTTTCGATTTTGACTTGAGTCTCCAGATGTGGCTCTATTGCCAATAAGTACTTGTCTTAAATTTTCATGAATTTGGTTTAATTCAACCTGGAGATGTAATTGTTTTTCAATGATCTTTTTTCTGTCGGCGTCGGGATTCCATAAATCTCCTCTAAGTTTTAAGTATTTTGCAGTTAATCGAATTCCATCGGCAATTTGCAATTCGACATAACGATGCGGTTTAACGTAATGAAAAATAAGTGAAACAATTAAATAAAATAACCCTCCTGCAAATATATAGCTAGAATGCAATACAGCTTCCCAGCCTTCGTGTAAGTGAGCAAACGATAGTGAAATAGAAAGTAAAGCTGAGAATGATGCCATAGTTGCTCTTTGTCCATACACAGAAATCATAGACGATAGGAAGAGTAATATTCCTAAAAATGGATAAAACAACCAAGGAAATGGATAAACGAGATTAACCAATAGGTTAACGCATGAAACAATTAGAGCCGTAACTACAATCCCTTTTATCTTGTGTTTAAGATTACTAGGGATATCACTCGGATAAGTATAAAAAGCACCAAGAGCAATAGTGAAGCCAATTTCGAAATAACCTAAAAAGTTAAAAAACAGGACAGGAACAACAGATGCAAGTGTAACTTTTGAAGCGTTGATGAAGGAAGTACTGTTTGTGAATTTAACGATGCGATCGAACATATAATTAGGTTTACTAGCAAAGATAAGAATTGTATGAATTAGTTGCCAATTAATAGTAGCTTAGATTTAAATAGAAACCAAAAAGCATATAATCTAGTTTATAGAATTATTCATTGACTATTTTTTACTATTTTTGCCAACCTAATTCAGAATAATGAAATTCTAGATTAATAGTCGTTAATACATAATACAACAAGAATGATTTTACCAATTATAGGATATGGTGATCCTGTTTTAAGAAAAGTTGGAGAGACAGTTACGCCAGAATACCCAAACTTGAAAGAAACAATAGCTAACATGTACGAAACAATGTACAATGCTTATGGAGTAGGTCTTGCTGCGCCACAAGTTGGTTTGGCTTTGCGTTTATTTGTAATTGACACAACTCCTTTTAGTGATGACGAGGATTTGCCAGCTGATGAGCAAAAAGAATTAAAAGGATTTAAAAGAACTTTTATTAATGCCAAAATTCTAAAAGAAGATGGTGAAGAGTGGAGTTTTAATGAAGGTTGCTTGAGTATTCCTGATGTTCGTGAAGATGTTTACAGACATGAAAGAATTACAATTGAATATTGTGAAGAAGATTTTGTTGTGAAAACGGAAGTATTTGATGGTTTAATTGCGAGAGTAATTCAGCATGAATATGATCACATCGAAGGAATTTTGTTTACAGATAAAATCTCATCATTAAAGAAACGTTTAATTCAAAAGAAATTAAAAAATATTACCGAAGGCAAAACATTTCAAGAATACAGAATGAAATTTGCAGCCGCCAAAAAAGGGAGATAGTTTTTGATTGTCTTTTTGTGAAAAAATAAAATAACCGAATTCTTAATACTAATTATAATAAACATGAATTTAGAAAAAATATTAGCTATTTCTGGGAAACCAGGTTTATACGCATTAAAAGTACAAACGCGTACAGGATTTGTAGCTGAATCATTAATTGATGGAAAAAAGATCACTGTTAGCTTAAAGAGTAATGTAAGTTTGCTATCAGAAATTTCAATTTATACTTACGAAGGAGAAAAACCTTTATCAGAAGTAATGCAATTAATTGCAATAAAAGAAGACAAAGGGCCAGCAATTTCTCACAAAGAAGATAATGCTACTTTAACAGCTTATTTTAAAGAAGTTTTACCGCAATATGATGAAGAAAGAGTATATCCTTCTGATATTAAAAAAGTATTAAACTGGTACAACATGCTTCAAGCAAAAGGATTAGTTACAGATTTAGCGCCTGCAACTGCAGAATCTAAAGAAGAAACTCCGGTTTTGGAAGAGACAAAAAAAGCACCAGCAAAAAAAGCTAAAGCTACTGCTGAAAAAAAATAGTTCCATTTTAATGAACGATATTTAATCCTGTTGAGATGATTTCTTAACAGGATTTTTTACATTTACATTAACTGCTTGCCCAACTTAAAAAGACTTCAAAATGAGTAAAGAATTGCAATTACAGGCTTTCGAAAGATTATTAAATATAATGGATGATTTGCGTGAAAAGTGCCCTTGGGACATGAAACAAACCATACAAAGTTTGCGCCATCTGACAATTGAAGAAACCTATGAATTGGGTGATGCAATTTTGGATAATGATCTTAATGAAGTAAAAAAAGAATTAGGAGATGTGTTGTTACATATTGTTTTTTATGCAAAAATAGGTAGTGAAACAAATGATTTTGATATTGCAGATGTATGCAATGAAATTTGTGATAAATTGATTCATCGTCATCCACATATTTACAGCGATACAGTTGTAAAAGATGAAGAAGAAGTAAAACAAAACTGGGAAAAACTGAAATTAAAAGAGGGAAAGAAGTCTGTTTTAGAGGGAGTTCCAAGAAGTTTACCAGCATTGGTTAAAGCAAGTAGAATACAAGATAAGGTAAAAGGAGTAGGTTTTGATTGGGAAGAACCACATCAGGTTTGGGATAAAGTACAAGAAGAACTACAAGAACTACAGGTAGAAGTAGAAGCTGGTGATCAGGATAAAATAGAAGCAGAGTTTGGAGATGTTTTATTCTCGATGATTAATTACGCTCGATTTTTAAATGTAAATGCTGAAGATGCTTTGGAGCGCACTAATAAAAAATTTATAAAACGCTTTCAATATCTTGAGAGCAAAGCAAGTGAATTAGGAAAGCCGTTAATGGATATGACTTTGGCCGAAATGGATGTTTTTTGGAACGAAGCAAAAAAATTATAATTATTCAGCCATTTTTTTTAATGCACTAAAATTTTTCAAAACAATTTTTTTACCAATTAAATCGATAACTTCTAGTTTTTTAAAATCAGATAATAATCGGATACAACTTTCAGTAGCAGTACCAATCATACTTGCCAGCTCATCCCTAGAGAGTTGTATTTTAAGTGTTTTATCTTTGTTTTCGCCAAAAGTATCATATAAGTATAATAAGGTTTCAGCCAAACGTGATTTAACAGTCTTTTGAGCTAAAGAAACTGTGTGGTTATCAGAGTCTTTTAAGTCTTCACAAATAGTTTTCATGACATTCATAGAAAACTGATTGTTTTGATTAAAGAAAGTAATAATCTCTGATTTTGGAATGAAACATACCTCCATATCATCTAAAGCTTTTGCACTTAAATTGGCAGGTTCATTGCTAATCATTGATCGTTGCCCTAAAAGTTCTCCAGACTTTACAAGCTTTACAATTTGATCTTTACCATTGGCACTTAGTTTAGAAAGTTTACCAACGCCATCTTTTACACAAAAAACTCCATTAGTAACTTCACCTTCTTCAAAGATAGGATCGCCTTTTTTAATGGTGTATGTGGTTTTACTATTTGCTAGTTTAATAACTTCATCTTTGTTTAAAGCTTTTAACGAGGTAAGTTGTCTTACGATACATTGATCACATTTATTCATAGGAAGGTTATTTGCCTGCAAAATTAGGTATTATTATGATTTTATACGCCTAAATTTTTATAATAATGATAGAAATGTAATTTCTATAGGTTTATTCCCAATTTATTTTATTAAATTTAAAAATGTATTTTAAGAGCTATGATAAATGTCATATTTTTTGGTTAGTTGGTTCAAGACCTTTGTACAAGCTTAAAAGTGGTTAAATTATGAGTGTCCAAAATTGTTTTCATTGTGGTTTAATTATCCCAAAAAATGAATTAATTGTTTTTGATGAAAAAGAGTTTTGTTGCAGTGGATGTAAAACAGTTTATGAGATTTTTAGTCTAAATGACCTAACTTGTTATTATGATTTCGAGAAGTCTCCAGGGGCAACGCCTCAAGATATTCAAGGTAAATACGATTTTCTGGATAATGAGAGTATTCAGCTTAAATTATTAGAATTTCAGGAAGATACCACAGCAATAGTTTCGTTGAATATTCCGCATATTCATTGTAGCTCTTGTATTTGGATTTTGGAAAACTTAAGTCGTCTTAAACCAGGAATTAGTGCTTCACAGGTTAATTTTCCAGAAAAAAAAGTTAGGATTACCTACAATTCAGAAAAGATTACTCTTAAAGAAATTGCTTATTTATTAAGTTCGATAGGGTATGAACCTTATATAAGTTTGGAGAATTATGAGGCAGGTAAGAATAATGTTGATAGAAGTTTAACCTATAGATTAGGAGTAGCTTTCTTTTGTTTTGGAAATATTATGTTACTTTCTTTTCCTGAATATTTTGAAGTAAAAGAATTTTGGTTAGATAACTATAAACCTTTTTTTCGCTGGCTGATATTAATTTTGGCTATGCCGAGTTTCTTGTATTCAGCAAGTATTTACTATGTTTCAGCTTATAAAAGTATAAAAAGCAAAATGCTAAATATAGATATTCCTATTGCTTTAGGAATTATCGTTATGTTTATACGAAGTACTTTTGATATTGTCATGGATTATGGTCCAGGCTTTTTTGACAGCTTGACAGGATTAATTTTCTTTATGTTATTAGGGAAGATGTTTCAGATTAAAACCTATAGTTTTTTAAGTTTTGAAAGAGATTTTAAGTCTTATTTTCCAATAGCAGTAACTAGAATAAATCCCAATACTCCAGAAGAAAGTATTCCTATTTATGATATTGATAAAGGAGACCGGTTATTGATTAGAAATCAAGAGTTAATACCTGTTGATGGAATTTTGATAAGTGAACAAGCTGAAATTGATTATAGCTTTGTAACTGGTGAGGCAGTTCCTATTACTAAAAAATCAGGAGATAAAGTTTTTGCAGGAGGGAAACAAATTGGAAAAGTAATTGAGATGGAAGTGCTTCATACTGTATCTCAGAGTTATTTAACGCAGTTGTGGGGAAATGATATTTTTCAGAAAGATGTTCAACAAAAACATAAAACGATAACTGACGCTATTAGTCGTTATTTTACACCAATTTTATTATTAATTGCTTTTGCGGGCTTTGGTTATTGGATATTTATTGATGCCAATACCGCTTTTAATATTTTTACAGCAGTACTTATTGTAGCATGTCCGTGTGCTTTAGCACTAACAGCGCCATTCACATTTGGAAATATTTTAAGAATTTTAGGGAAACAAAAGTTTTATTTAAAAAATGCCCTGGTTATTGAGCAACTCGCCAAAGTTGATACGTTGGTTTTTGATAAAACAGGAACCATTACAACCAATAAAAAATCGAACATTGCATATGAGGGAGAACCGCTTTCTGATGAAAATCGAATCATGTTAAAAAATGTACTTCGAGCTTCAAATCATCCTTTGAGCCGTATGTTATATGAATCATTACCAGAGTCTGACCGAATAAAATTAGATGATTTTGAAGAAATAACAGGGAAAGGAATTATGGCAGTAATCCAAAATCACCAGTTTCAAATAGGGTCTTTCTCTTTTGTAGGTGGTCAACAAGAGAATTTAATTAAGCAAACGTCACTTCATATTAAAATCGATGGGGTTTATTATGGAAAATATATATTTAATAATCAATATCGAGAAGGATTAGAGGATTTGTTTCAAGAATTGAGTTTGAACTATAAGATTAAAGTTCTCTCTGGTGATAACGATGGAGAACGAGAGACCTTAGAAAAACTTTTGCCAAAAGAGACAGAACTTGTTTTTAATCAAAAACCAGAACAAAAGTTGGCGTTTATTAAAAATCTACAAGATCAGGGACATAATGTTATGATGATTGGCGATGGATTAAATGATGCAGGTGCCTTGGCGCAAAGTAATGTTGGAGTTTCTATTTCAGAGAATGTCAATGTTTTTTCACCTGCTTGTGATGCTATTTTGGATGCAACTGAGTTTAAACGTTTGAGTTATTTTTTGAAACTATCTAAAAATTCGATTAAGATTATTAAAATGAGCTTTGTTTTATCGTTACTATACAATGTTGTAGGATTGTCTTTTGCGGTTACTGGAAATTTACTTCCTTTAGTTGCGGCTATTATAATGCCTTTGAGTACAATTACGATAGTGAGTTTTGTGACTTTAGCATCTAACTATTTCAGCAGGAGTAGTTTAAAATGATTATAAATAATTCAACTGTTATTTTTTCATAATTTTAACATATACTGACTGAGCATGATAAATGTCATATTTTAAAAGAATGCTTAAAAGTAATTTTGTATAACTTAATTTTAAGGATATGAGTGTAATTTACTTATTAATCTCCGTTAGTATTTTCATTGCAATTGGCTTTTTTATAGCATTTGTGGTAGCAGTCAAAAAAGGGCAATACGACGATGATTATACCCCCTCAGTTAGAATGCTTTTTGATGACGAAATCAAAAAAAATCCCAGCGGTAGAATAAAAACTCCCAACAATAAAATAAAAATAACCACAGAAAAACAAATCTAGATTATGGAAATGCAACAATTTTATTACGACAACAAAATTGTAAAGAAATTCATCTATGCGACCATTCTTTTTGGTGTAGTAGGAATGCTGGTCGGCCTTACATTGGCCGTTATGTACCTCTTTCCTAATATTACCGACGGGATCTCATGGTTAAGCTACGGACGATTAAGACCTTTACATACCAATGCAGTTATTTTTGCCTTTGTAGGAAACGCATTCTTTGCAGGGATGTACTATTCTTTGCAACGACTCTTAAAAGCAAGAATGTTTAGTGACTTTTTAAGTGGTCTACATTTTTGGGGATGGCAATTAATTATCGTTGCTGCGGCTATTACATTACCTTTGGGTTATACTTCATCAAAAGAATATGCTGAATTAGAATGGCCTATTGATATCGCTATTGCTTTAATTTGGGTTGTAATGGGTATCAATATGATTGGTACAATTTTAAAACGTAGAGAACGTCACTTGTATGTGGCTATTTGGTTCTACTTGGCCACATTTGTTACTGTTGCAGTATTACATATTTTTAATAATATAGAAATACCTGTTTCAGCAATGAAAAGTTATTCTGTTTACGCAGGAGTTCAGGATGCTTTAGTACAATGGTGGTACGGACACAATGCAGTTGCTTTTTTCTTGACTACTCCATTTTTAGGAATGATGTATTATTTTGTTCCTAAAGTTGCAAACCGTCCAGTATATTCTTATCGTTTATCGATTATACATTTCTGGTCATTAATTTTTATATACATCTGGGCTGGTCCTCACCACTTATTGTATTCAGCATTACCAAACTGGGCACAAAATTTAGGAGTAGCTTTCTCAGTTATGTTGCTTGCTCCATCGTGGGGAGGTATGATAAACGGACTTTTAACACTAAGAGGTGCATGGGATAAAGTTCGTGAAGAACCAGTTTTAAAATTCTTCGTTGTTGCAATTACAGGTTATGGTATGGCAACTTTTGAAGGACCAATGCTTTCTTTTAAAAACGTAAATGCTATTGCGCATTATACAGACTGGATCGTTGCTCACGTACACGTAGGTGCACTAGCATGGAATGGGTTTATGACTTTTGGTATGATTTATTGGTTAATACCAAGAATGACGAAAACTACTTTATTCTCTAAAAAATTAGCGAATTTCCATTTCTGGATTGGTACTTTAGGAATTATATTATATACAATACCAATGTATGTTGCTGGTTTTCAACAAGCTTCGATGTGGAAGCAATTTAATCCAGATGGAACTTTAACTTATGGAAACTTCCTAGAAACAGTTACAGCAATTATGCCATTGTATTGGATGAGAGCTATTGGTGGTACTTTTTACCTTGTAGGAATGTTAGTTTTGGTTTACAATATAATTCAAACATTACGAGTTGGTAGCCCAATTGAAGATGAATTGGCAGAAGCTCCAGCATTAGAAAAAATTAGTAGCAGTAGAGTTCGTGGAGAAAAATTCCACTCATGGTTAGAAAGAAAACCTATTCAGTTAACTATTTTGGCGACAATTGCTATTTTAATTGGAGGAATCATTCAAATTGTTCCTACAATTATGGTAAAATCAAATATACCTACAATAACAAGTGTTAAGCCATATACACCATTAGAACTTGAAGGACGTGATTTATATATTCGTGAAGGTTGTGTTGGATGTCACTCTCAATCAGTAAGACCATTTAGAAGTGAGGTTGAGCGTTATGGACCACAATCAAAAGCAGGAGAGTTCGTATACGATCATCCATTCTTATGGGGATCAAAACGTACAGGACCAGATTTATTAAGAGTAGGAGGTAAGTACAATGATAACTGGCACTTTAATCACTTCTGGAATCCACAAAGTATATCAGCAGGTTCAATCATGCCAGGATACAAATGGTTATTTGATAATAAACCAATGGATATTTCATTGACTCAAAAGAAAATGGAAGTAATGGTTCAATTAGGAGTTCCATATTCACCTGAAGAAGTGGCTAATGCTCAAAAATTATTGAGAGCACAAGCACTTAAAATTGAAAAGAACTTAGAGAACGACCCTGATTATGTTGCTAGTTATGCTGATAGTAAGAAAAAAGCAGAAGCTAAAGGAGAGAAATTCATTCCGATGAATGAAAGAGAAATTGTAGCGCTTATTGCTTACATGCAAAGATTAGGAACAGATATCAAAGTAAAAGAGACTTCAAAATAGAGAAATTATGTTTGAACAAGTAAAACACAACTTAGAGACTATTGCGGGAGTAGAGATATTCCCGATACTTTCCTTGCTAATTTTTTTTCTTTTTTTTGTCTGCCTAGGGATCTGGGTATTCTCATACGGAAAAGAAAAAATTGATGAAATGAGTCAAATTCCGTTGGACGAAAATTAAATTGTAGAATTAAAAAATAATATATAAAATGAAAAAATTAATTCCAGTATATATACGATTGCCACTAATTTTCTTCATCGTTTTTGGTGCAATGGAATATTTTATAGACTCAGGTGATAAGCCTGCATTTATAAAATACCCAATGGTTTCTGTCTTTTTATTCGTATTTCTTTTCCTTTTAATAGCAATAGAAATTACAGTAAGTGCAATAGACCGAATTACTTATAATCTGTTAACAGATGAACAGAAAGCGAAACTTGAAATTGATAGTAATTTGAGTTTAAAAGAAAGAGCTTGGTATAAAAATTTAATGCAAAAATTAACAAAAACGGAGCCGATGGAAACAGAAGCAAGTTTGTTATTAGATCATGATTATGATGGCATTAAAGAGTTAGATAATAACTTACCACCATGGTGGATTTATTTATTCTATATCACTATCGTCTTCGCTGTTGCTTATGTAGTACATTATGATGTATTAGGTGGAGAAGACCAAGAGATGGAGTTGAAAAAAGAGATGGCACAAGCTAAGATAGATGTTGAAGAATATCTTAAAACAGCTCCAGATTTGATGGATGAGAAAACAGTTACCCTGTTAACAGATCCAGCTGATCTTGCTACTGGAAAAGAAATTTTCACAACAGATTGTGCTGCCTGTCACCGAGCTGATGGAGGAGGGCAAATTGGTCCAAATTTAACAGACAACCACTGGATTTTAGGTGGGGGAATAAAAGAAATATTCCACACCATAACCAATGGAGGGCGAGACGGAAAAGGAATGATAGCATGGAAAGGGACGTTAAAACCTAAAGAGATACAAAAAGTAGCCAGTTATATTTTGTCTCTACAAGGAAGTAACCCTAAAGACCCAAAAGAACCAGAAGGGGAAATTTGGGTTGATAAAGATGCATCAAAAACTGATGCAGGAGGAGTAACCACACAAACAGATTCTACACAAGTTAAAAAATAATACAATGTCAAATTTACCAGACGAAGCTTTTAGAGATACCATCGGAACAATAGATGAAGGGGGTAATAGAAAATTTATTTTCCCTAAGAAACCGTCTGGTAAATTTTATGAATACAGGAAATTGGTTAGTTATGTTTTATTAGCCATTTTAGTTGCAAATCCGTTTATAAAAGTAAATGGAAATCAATTTATGATGTTCAATATTTTAGAACGCCGTTTTAATATATTTGGATTCCCTTTTTGGCCTCAGGATTTTTATCTTTTTGTAATATCAATGCTCGTTGGTATTGTATTTATAATCTTATTTACAGTAGTGTATGGGCGTATTTTTTGCGGATGGATTTGTCCGCAAACTATATTTTTAGAACTAGTTTTTCGCCGAATAGAATATTGGATTGATGGAGATAGAGGAGCACAATCTCGATTAGCCAGACAAGAATGGAATGGAGAGAAAATTAGAAAAAGACTAACCAAATGGTTTATCTTTTTTCTAATCTCGTTTTTAATTGGTAACGTTTTCTTAGCTTATCTAGTAGGAAGTGATCAATTGTTTTTAATGATTGAAGAAGGGCCAATCAAACAATCAAATAACTTTATAGCCTTATTATTATTTACTGGGGTTTTCTACTTTATATTTGTTTGGTTTCGTGAGCAAGTTTGTATTATAGCCTGTCCATACGGAAGATTACAAGGTGTGCTTTTGGATAATAAATCTATTAATGTAGCTTATGACTTTGTTAGAGGAGAAAAAGAACTAGGTAGAGCTAAATATAATAAACAAGAAGATAGAGCAGCATCAGGAAAAGGAGATTGTATTGACTGTAAGCAATGTGTGCATGTTTGTCCGATGGGAATTGATATTAGAAACGGAACTCAATTAGAATGTACAAATTGTACAGCTTGCATTGATGAATGTGATACTATCATGGAAAATATAGGTTTACCAAAAGGACTTATTAGATACGCTTCTGAAGATGAAATCGAGAAAAAAGAACCTTTCCGATTTACTGCTAGAATGAAAGGATATACAGCAGTATTGATTATCTTGCTGGGTATTTTTGTTGGAATGCTTTTCTTAAGAAATGATGTTCAAGCTGTAGTTTTACGTTTACCTGGACAGCTTTTCCAACACAAAGGAGATAAAATAAGTAATATTTATACGTACAAGATTGTCAATAAAACAATAAATGATTTTAATGATATTCATTTTGAATTGATTGATCAAAAAGGTACTATAAAAAATGTTGGTACTCAAAAGTTTAAAGTTCCAAAACAAGGAATTTCACAAGGAACATTGTTCATAGAAATAGATCAGGCACTTTTAGAAAGTGATAAAACTAAGGTAGAAATAGGTGTTTTTAACGGTGACAAATTAATCGAAAAGACATCAACAAACTTTTTAGGACCGAGAAGTTTTAATTAAAAAAATAATATCATGAAAATTAACTGGGGAACAGCAATAGTAATTGCATTTGGATTGTTTATGACATTCATTTTATACTTTGTTTTTAAAGTACAATCCGATAGTAAGTATAGCAATGATTTGGTTGTTGAAGAATATTATAAACATGATTCCCATTTTGGAGAAGAAATGGATCGTGTTCAAAATGCTCATGATTTGAAATCAAGACCTACAATTATTGCTATGAAAGATGGAGTTAAAATTATTTTCCCAAATACTTTTGAAAGTAAAAATATAAAAGGTGAGGTGCTAATGTACCGTCCATCAAATAAAAAACTAGATTTTAATACAGCAATTACTTTAACAAATTCTGAATTATTGATTCCTCAAAAGAAATTAATAAAAGGACGTTGGGATGTTAATATGGAATGGCAATATGATGGTAAACAGTATTTAACTAAAGAAGTTGTTTACATTAATTAAAATGGTATTTACAGTATCAAGTAGTTTATTGAATGTAATAGGCAAAAGGATACTAAATGCAAAAGAATTTAGTTTATAATCGCACGTCTGGTGTAGTCTATTTAGATAAAAATATCTCTTTTAGATTTCATAAACAATCTATCGAGAATAGATACTAATATAAATAACAATGCTTTATTCAGCTTTTATATTCGGTTTAATCAGTAGTTTTCACTGTATAGGTATGTGTGGCCCTATTGCTATGATGTTGCCTGTTGATAAGCAAATTGGGGTTAAAAAAGCAACACAAGTTACAGTCTACCACTTAGGTAGATTGTTTGCGTATGGGACAATTGGATTGGTTTTTGGATTACTAGGAAAAGGTTTTTTTCTTGCTGGAATTCAGCAAAAAATATCCATTGTTATTGGAGTAATTATGATAATTGTAGTTCTAACTCCAGAGAGAATATTTGCACAATACAACTTTTCAAAACCAGTTTATAAGCTCATTTCAAAAATAAAAACCAATCTAGGTAAGCATTTTAGGAGTAAAAGTTATAAGTCACTTTTTATTATTGGAGTACTTAATGGATTTTTGCCATGCGGAATGGTATATGTAGCATTGTTTGGAGCTATTGCTATGCAAAGTGCCGAATTGGGTGTTTTGTATATGATCTTGTTTGGCTTAGGAACGGTTCCTTTAATGACCAGTGTAGTATATTTTAATTCGTTTATTTCACAATCAACTCGCAATAAATTTCAAAAAGCAATTCCTTATGTTGCTGTTATTATTGGAGTTTTGTTTATTCTGAGAGGCTTGGGTCTTGGAATTCCGTATTTATCTCCATCAAATATGAGCTTATTTGTTCAGGAGACACCTAATTGTCATTAATTAGGAGTTTAAATAGTCATCGAAAACAAACTTGTTTCTGGTGCTTTTCTCTTTAAATGTAAATCAAAAGCCATACAGATATTACGTACAAAAGGTTTTCCTGCTTCTGTAACGTTTATTTTTTGATTCTCGATAATAAGTAATCCATCATTCTCCATTTCTTTTAGCTGAACTAGGATTTCTGGTATCTCTTTAAAATAGCCACTTTCTTTACTCCATGTAGTCTCAAAATTACACATTAAGTTTAAGATGTGCTTTCTAATAATAAGATCCTCTTCAGTTAGTATATGCCCTTTTACAACAGGAAGTTTATCCCACTCTAATAATTGGTAGTAGTCTTCAATGCTTTTTACATTTTGAGCAAAACTATACCAACTGTCGCTAATTGATGAAACGCCAAGTCCAATCATTAATTGGGTTTTGGAAGCGCTATATCCCATGAAATTACGATGCAATTTTCCTTCTTTAAAAGCAGTGTATAAATGGTCAGATTTTAAAGCAAAATGATCCATTCCAATTTCATAATATTCATTTTTATATAATAGTTCTTTTCCAATTTCGTATAATTTTCGTTTTTCGGCATCTTTAGGGACGTTCTCATCACTAAAACCTCTTTGTCCGTTCCCTTTAATCCAGGGCACATGTGCGTAGCTATAAAAAGCCAAACGATCAGGCTGTAATGAATTTGTTTTCTCTATGGTGTCGATAATATCTTCAACTCCCTGAAAAGGCAAGCCAAAAATTAAATCATGGCTTATAGAAGTATAGCCAATTTCTTTAGCCCAAAACGTAACTTTAGCCACATTATGGAAAGATTGTTCACGATGAATTGCTTTTTGTACTTTTTGAGAGTAATCTTGAACTCCGTAACTCACTCTTCGAAATCCTAAATTATATAGTTTTTGTAAATGTTCGTAAGTTGTATTATTAGGATGCCCTTCAAAACTAAATTCATGTTCTTTAGCTTTTTCAGCATAAGAAAAAATACCATTAATTAAATCTTCAAGATTTTTAGGGGAGAAGAAAGTAGGTGTTCCCCCCCCTAAGTGAATCTCTTTTATTATGGGTTTTTCATTAAGAAGTTTACAATACAGACTCCATTCTTTTATTACTGCTTCTATATATGGATTTTCTACATCATGGTTTTTTGTAATTCGTTTGTTGCAACCACAAAAAGTACACATGCTTTCGCAAAAAGGTAAATGAATATATAGACTAATTCCGTCTTTTTGATTGCTTTCGGCGAATGATTTTTGCAAAGAATCAATCCAAAGTTGATAGGTGAAATCATTTTCATTCCAGTAAGGAACAGTAGGATAGCTAGTGTATCTTGGTCCCGGAACATTATATTTTTGTATCAACGAATTTTTCATAATAAGAAATTTAATGGAAATCAAAATTAATCAGAAACATAAGTGATTAAAATGATATTTATCATAATGTAATTCAAAAAAAAGAGGCTCATCTTGAACTGCCCCCAAAAAGTTAGACACTATTTGGAGCCTCTTTTTTTTTGAATTAAGAATTAATCTGAAATGCAATCTTGGATGATTTGTACCCATTTTTTACCTAATTGTTGATCTTCATGCAAACAAACTTGATTTATTTGATCATCTTCAATATTGTAAAATGGAATTACAATTTTTTGTCCTGTTGTTTTATCTTGAAACTCAAAATCAACTTTTATGATACTATCTGAGTTTGCATCTGTTGTTGGTACTAATCGACAAGATTTAACAAGATTTAAATCTATGAATGAACTTTCATTTTTTCCTTTATTGAAATTCATTGATATAAAACCTTTGTTTGTTTTATCTATAGCTAGAATTTTTTTGTTTTGTGATTCGGTTAAATCAAAGTTGAATTTTCCATTTTGGCTATATTTTTCTTTTATAGCTTGTATTCTAGCTTTGTTAAGAGAATTTGAACGGTAAGAGAAATAAAGAGGTAAAAGTGATATTACGGCAAGTGCGATACCTATGATAGTTACGGAGTTATCCATTATTGTTTTTATTTAAAATTTAATTATATAACATGAAATAATAAACAGAATGCGATGGGCAAACTATTTATTTGAGAAGATGTTAATCTTCAATTGCTAAAATCATGAGATTTAATTACCAGAAATAATGGAAAGGATAAAGTAATATTGAGATTTTTTTTCTCTGATTTATGATTTGATCTGCAAAATTGAATATGCTTTTTTTAATGTTGTAATCGGGGATTACAATTAAAAAAGTATCAAACCATTTAGATAAAGAAGGATAATTTGTTTTTAAATCAGCAATAACATGAAAACTTGCTTGAGGCTGAATAAAAGCCGAAGATTTAATGCTATCGGAAGTGAAATTTGATTCTGTTTTCTGAGGTTGAATTACATCAATAACAACTTTGTCTGCATTATAAGCAGATAAAAAGAGCATTAAGAGCCCAACAAAGATGATTACTTTTCGAATCCAGGTCATGCTACAAATCTAATCTATAAAATGTAATTTAGGTACTTTTTATGAAAAAAATAGCATAATAATAATAATAAGACAATTGTTGGTCTCTAAATGTTTTTTTAGATTTATTATTGTTGCATTTTAAAATAATAATCGGCTGAATGTTTTCCGCTACCATAAAAAAAGAAAAATAGGCATACCATAAAAACACAAATAGCCAATAGTAAATTTTGTGAATGCATTTCGCCCATAAAATTAACCAATATTGCTCCTAATAAGATTGGCAATTGTGCACCAATCGCCCATCGGGTTAGCAATCCAAAAACAATCATAATACCTCCAATCATATGGGCAGGTGCAATGTAATGTATAAGAAACATTCCACCACCAAATTTGTCAATTGGAGATATTAAATCATGTAAATACTGGATATTAGTAATGAAGAAGACTCCTTTCATAAATAAAAATACCCCCAAAGCAATACGTAATAAATCTACTGGTAAATAAGTGTGCGCATTTGCCCATTTATTTAAATTTTTTACATTTTCCATGATACTATAGTTATTTGAAATAATAACGCTAAGTTACTAATTTTTAATAATATAGTTGTTTTTTTTGAGGTGTAAAAAATGCCTTCTGTAATTTTATTTACTTTAAAAATTATACTTGAATAACCCCAAGATTAAATGGTTTTGTAATAGGAGCGTGGTTAGCCGCTTCTATTCCCATAGAAATCCATTTACGAGTGTCTAACGGGTCTATGATAGCATCAGTCCATAATCGAGAAGCTGCATAGTATGGGGAAACTTGTTCATCATAACGAGCTTTAATTTTTGCAAATAATTCGGCCTCTTTTGCCTCATCTACAATTTCTCCTTTTGATTTTAAAGAAGATGCTTCTATTTGAGCCAATACTTTCGCCGCTTGTGTTCCTCCCATAACAGCGAGTTCTGCACTAGGCCAAGCAAAGATTAATCTTGGATCGTAGGCCTTACCACACATGGCATAATTTCCTGCCCCGTATGAATTTCCAACGATAACGGTAAATTTTGGGACTACTGAATTACTTACTGCATTTACCATTTTTGCACCGTCTTTTATGATTCCGCCATGTTCAGATTTAGAACCTACCATAAAACCTGTAACATCTTGTACAAATACTAGCGGTATTTTTTTCTGATTACAATTGGCAATAAAACGAGTTGCTTTATCGGCACTATCTGAGTAAATAACTCCTCCAAATTGCATTTCGCCTTTGGCAGTTTTTACTACTTTTCTTTGATTGGCTATAATTCCTACTGCCCAGCCATCAATTCTAGCATAACCCGTTATTAATGATTGTCCATAGCCGTCTTTATAGGCTTCAAATTCAGAATTATCAACCATACGCTTAATGATTTCCATCATATCGTATTGCTCATTTCGTGCTTTTGGTAGAATGCCATAAATTTCTGTTGGATCTAAGGCGGGTTTTTGGGCTTTAATACGGCTGTATCCAGCTTTGTCGTAATCACCAATTTTATCTACAATATTTTTTATTTTGTCTAATGCATCTTTATCATCTTTAGCTTTATAGTCGGTAACACCCGAAATTTCGCAATGAGTAGTTGCACCACCTAAAGTTTCGTTATCTATTGTTTCTCCGATAGCAGCTTTTACTAAATAGCTTCCAGCAAGAAAAATACTCCCTGTTTTATCTACAATTAGAGCTTCATCGCTCATAATAGGTAAATAGGCACCGCCAGCTACACAGCTACCCATTACAGCAGCTATTTGGGTAATTCCCATGCTACTCATTTGAGCATTATTTCTAAAAATACGCCCAAAATGTTCTTTGTCTGGAAAAATCTCATCTTGTAACGGCAAATAAACTCCAGCACTATCTACAAGATAAATTATAGGTAATCTGTTTTCCATTGCTATTTCTTGAGCACGTAGATTTTTTTTAGCAGTAATAGGAAACCAGGCACCTGCTTTTACAGTGGCATCATTGGCAACAACAACACATTGTTTTCCTCTTACATATCCTATTTTTACAACAACACCGCCAGATGGACATCCGCCATGCTCCGCATACATTCCGTCTCCAACAAAACCACCAATTTCTATATATTTTGAATTTTCATCAAGCAAATAATCAATTCGCTCTCTTGCTGTCATTTTACCTTCTGAATGAAGTTTTTCTATGCGTTTTTCGCCACCGCCTAATTTTACTTTAGCAAATTTTTGTTTTAGTTCAGAAAGTAAGAGTTTATTGTGATCTTCGTTTTTATTGAAGTTTAAATCCATAATAAAATAGTGTTTTTATAAAATAGTGTGTGCTAATTTACGAAATCGATCGAAATAAATTGATATGATATAATTACTTTAATGATGTAAGTCGTAAAGTGTTTGTTTACAAATAGAAACAAAAAAAACAGAAGCGAACTTCTGTTTTAAATATCTATTGAAATATATTTTTATTTTTTAGAATCGCAAACTAATCGTTTTAAGATTGCCCACTGTTTTAAAGCATCACGAGCTTCTACGGCTGGATATCCTAGCATTGTTTTACCAGCAGGAATATCACCAGTAACTCCTGATCCTGCACCTACAATAGCACCATCTCCTATAGTTGTATGGTCTTTAATAGAAGCGCTTCCGCCAATGATAACTCCGTTACCTAGCGTTACAGAACCAGCTAAACCGCTATTTCCAGCCATGATACAAAATTTACCTAGTTTACTATTGTGGCCTATCTGAACTAAATTGTCAATTTTACATCCATCACCAAGAATAGTTGAACTGAATTTTCCACGATCAACACATGAATTTGCTCCAATTTCAACCCCGTTTCCTATAATTACATTTCCGATTTGTGGAATTTTAACCAATCCTTTTTCATTACATGGGCGAAATCCAAAACCATCCGCTCCAATAGTTGCATTAGGATGAATGATACAATCGTTACCAATATGACAACGCTCGCGGATTACTGCTCCTGGCCAAATAGTGGTGTTTTTACCAATAGTGCATTCATCAAGGATAGTTACGTTTGGATAGATAGTTACATTATCGGCTAATTTAACTTTAGGGCCAATATAACATCCAGCTCCAATTCGAACACCTTCACCAATAATTGCAGATTCATCTACAACTGCTCTAACGTGTATGTTGTTATGGAAGATAGGTGTAGGTGGTGCAAAAAGTGCTAATATTTGCGACATTGCTAAATCGGCATTCTTTACTTTTATAAAAGCTCGATTTTCTCCTGGTTCTATCGAAATATCTTCATTAACAATAGCTACACTAGCTTTGGAATCTTGCCAATGTTTTTCATATTTTTTGTTTCCAATGAACGAAATTTCGGTATTGGTGGCTTTGTCTAATTGTTCTGTAGCAGTAATATTTTGTGAAGTATCACCATAAATAACACCATTAATTACTTCGTTAATCTCTTGGATAGAATAGGATTTCATTTATTATGAATTAGTTTTAGGGTTTTGCGGTATTTTTTGCCAAATAAAATCAATTAGTATTTAATTACCTAATTATATTTTGATGGATTTTAATAAAAAGATAAAATAACAATCTGATTATTATAAAAACGTTATTAAATCTATTAAATTGTTGATAGTTTTTAATTTGCTGTTAATAAGTGTTTTTTATTAAATTATTTAGAGATATACGTAGATTAGTAAGTTGATGAGGTTGTGTGAGATATAATATTTAAATGTAAATATATAACCTGAATTCATTCTTTATGGCGTATTTTTATCACAAAAAACAACAAAAAGTTTATGAAATTATTTTTGAATAATAAAATACTTCTTTTCCTATTATTTAATTCTGTGTTTACTTATTCTCAAGTAAAAGATTTGTTTAGTAAGCCCACTAAGCTTCATACAATATCTGAAAGGTGGGAATTAACTCCAGAATCATCAAACGGAACATTTTTGATAACCCCATATAAGCCTATTTATGTCTTACCTCTTAATTGGTATAGTTCACCAAATGAACAGCCTTATTCAGGGAACGGTAAGCCAGAGTATGTTACGCCTCCAGGAACCAACTATAATAATCTTGAAACAAAGTTTCAGCTTAGTTTTAAAACAAAAATTTTTCACAATGCTCTTTTTGGGAAAGGAGATTTATGGGTTGCCTATACACAGAAGTCGCAATGGCAGATTTACAATGAAAGTTTATCAAGGCCATTCAGAGAAATCAACTATGAGCCAGAAGTTATCTTTAATTACCCTCTTAATTTTAAATTTTTAGGCTTTAATATGCGAATGGCTGGTGTTGCATTCAATCATGAATCAAATGGAAAAGGGTTGCCTTTTTCTAGAAGTTGGAACAGAATTATTTTTCATCTAGGATTTGATCGTGATAATTGGAGTGTCTATGTAAGACCGTGGCTAAGACTTCGCGCAACAAAAGATGATAATCCAGATATTGCTCAATATATAGGACGTGGAGATATAAATATAATTTACACTAAAAATAAAAGCATATTTACATTTACAGGAAGTAATAATTTAAGTTTTAATAATAACAGGGGGAATGCAGCACTTTCATGGTCGTATCCAATTGCTGGAAATCTAAAAGGATTTCTTTTAGCAACGCATGGCTATGGAGAAACCTTGATTGATTATAATCATTTGCAAACAACGATAGGAGTAGGTGTTTCTTTAATTGGACCGCTTTAGAATAATAAAAAACCCAGCACCAGCTGGGTTTAATAATTAAGATTATTCTTCTTTTTGTCCCATCATCATTAAAAATGCTTTTAGGAAAGGGTCGATTTCACCGTTCATTACTCCATCGACATCGCTAGTTTCATAACCAGTACGAACATCTTTGACTAATTTATAGGGTTGCATCACATAATTTCGAATCTGTGATCCCCATTCGATTTTCATTTTCCCTGCTTCTATATCGGCACGTTGTGCTTGTTGTTTTTTTAATTCGATTTCATATAATTGAGATCGTAACATTTGCATAGCCCGCTGTCTATTGTCTTGCTGCGACCTTGTTTCGGAACATTGAATTTGAATTCCAGTTGGTTTGTGTACCAATTGCACTTTTGTTTCTACTTTATTAACATTTTGTCCTCCTGCACCACTAGAGCGCGAAGTTGTAATTTCAATATCAGCAGGATTAATATCAATTTCAATACTATCATCCACAAGCGGGTAAACATAAACGGATGCAAAAGAGGTATGACGTTTGGCATTACTATCAAAAGGGGAGATTCTAACTAAGCGATGTACTCCGTTTTCTCCCTTTAAATAACCAAATGAGTAATCTCCTTCAAACTCAAGCGTAACAGTTTTTATACCTGCAACCTCGCCAGCCTGAAAGTTAAGCTCTTTTATTTTGTATCCATAGTTTTCGCCCCACATCATATACATACGCATAAGCATTCCTGCCCAATCGCAACTCTCAGTTCCGCCAGCACCAGCAGTAATTTGAACTACGGCACTTAAACTATCTCCTTCATCTGAAAGCATATTTTTGAACTCAATGTTTTCAATATGCGATTCTACGGCTTTATAGTGCTCATCTAACTCTTCAGCAGAAATAGCTCCTTCTTTATAGAAATCGTAGGCAATTTGTAGCTCATCAGTAAGTTCGATAGCTTTGTTGTAATCTTCGATCCATTTTTTCTTGTTTCTCAGATTCTTTACAATGGCTTCGGCTTCTTTTGCATTGTTCCAGAAATCGGGTGCAAAAGTCTTTTCTTCTTCGTTAGCGATTTCAATTAATTTGGCATCAACGTCAAAGATACCTCCTCAACGCACCAAGGCGCTCTACAATACCTTTTATTTGTTCGGTAGTTGTCATAAATTATTAGTAGTTTTAATAAGATTTTTATAAATAACTCGTTTTAGTGCTTAACAGTTTTGTAATGGGTTAAAATTTATATAACTTCATTGAATTAGAAAACACGAAATACGTAATTTTGTTGGACAAAAATAAGATATAGTTTTTAGAATATGGAAATAAATTTAATTAGTGATACAATCACCAAACCTAGTATTGAAATGTTGCAATACATGTTCAATGCAAAAGTAGGAGATGATGTTTACAAGCAAGACCCGACGGTTATTGAACTTGAAGCTGGAGTAGCAACAATGTTTGGTATGGAAGCTGGGTTATTTTTTCCATCAGGAACCATGGCAAATCAAACTGCAATAAAATTACATACACAACCAGGAGAGCAATTAATTGCTGATAAATATGCACACGTTTTTCATTATGAAGGAGGAGGAGCTTCGTTTAATAGCGGTGTTTCTTGCTGTTTGTTAGACGGAAACCGTGGCATGATAACCGCTGAGCAGGTTGCAGGAGCAATTAATGATCCTGAATTTTACCATAGCCCACTTACAAGTTTAGTATGTGTTGAGAATACTACTAATAAAGGAGGAGGAGCATGCTATGAACTTGAAGATTTAAAGAAAATAAAGAAAGTTTGTGATGCGAATAATTTGAAATTCCACTTAGACGGAGCCCGAATTTGGAACGCTTTAGTTGCTAAAAGGCAAGATCCTAAAGAATTTGGTCAAATATTCGATACTATTTCTGTTTGTTTCTCTAAAGGATTGGGTGCGCCTATTGGTTCGATGTTATTAGGAACTAAAGCGGATATTAAAAGGGCATTGCGAATCCGAAAAATGTTAGGTGGCGGAATGCGTCAAGTTGGTTATTTGGCTGCAGCTGCAATATTTGCGCTAGAAAATAATTTAGAAAGATTAGCTGAGGATCATCGTAGAGCTAAAGAAATTGCTGCTGTTTTAAGCACAAAACATTGGGTAGCTTCAATAGAGCCTGTAGAAACTAATATTTTGATTTTTTCTTTGCAGCCTAATTTTAGCGAGCAACTTTTGATAGAAAAATTAAAGCAGAAAAATATTTCAATAAGTTCAATGGGGCACGGTAAACTCAGAATTGTGACTCATCTTGATTATAGACAAGTAATGCATACTTATGTTTTAGAAACGTTACAGAAATTATAAAAAAGATTCAGAGGTTTAGCAAAGGTGTAGAGAAACAAACGTTCAGAAGCTGAAAGTCTACTAATTAGTGTGAAATATTTGAGGCTTTGAATTCTATATAATTTAAAAGATTATCTATTTTACAATAGCATAAAATTTTAAAAATCTTATTTAAATAAAAAAGGTTCAAAGTTTACGATGTCGTAAAACTTTTGAACCTTTGTTTTTTTCTTTAACTTTTGAATCTTATTTAAACAGATTGTCCATTCCAGGAATCATTGGCATATCCATTTTTGCAACAGCATCAAGCTCTGTTTGGTTAACATCTGTAGCTTTTTCTATAGCTTTATTTAATGTTACAATTAAATAATCTTCTAATTGTTCTTTATCTTCAAGTAAAGAATCGGCAATTGTTATTGATTTTATTTTTCGGTTAGCTGTCAAAGTAACTTTTAATAATCCGTCAGCGCTTTGTTCATCTATTAAAACCGTGTCTAATCGTTTCTTTGTATCCTCTATTTTTTGTTGGGTTTCTTTAAGTTTTCCCATCATTCCCATTAAATCCATTTTTCGGTTGTTTTAAATTTATGGAACGAAATTACTAATTCAATTTTAAAATCAAGTGTTAATTTACATAAAAAAGAATTTAGTTGCGTGTTCGTTTATGTTATTTTTGTACATTCATTTTAAAATTAAAATTCAGAAAATGCCAAATAAAATTGCTGCTCCAATAGCTAAAGAAATTCCTAAGTCATTAAAAAAACATAAAGAAGTTAGAATTGATAATTATTTTTGGCTGAATGATAGAGAAAACCCTGAAGTCATTGACTATCTAAATCAAGAAAATGCTTACTACGAAAGTATGACAGAGCATACTAAAGATTTGCAGAAAGCATTGTACGAGGAAATGAAAGCTAGAATTAAGGAAGATGATGAATCGGTTCCTTATTTTTATAATGGATATTTCTACATTACTCGTTTTGAAACGGGCAAAGATTACCCAATTTATTCCCGAAAAAAAGAAAGTTTAACTGCCGATGAAGAAATTTTATTCAATTGCAATGAATTATCGGTAGGGCATAACTATTTTAAATTAGGAGGCTTGAGCATAAGTCCAGATAATAAATTTGTGTCTTTTGCACAAGATGTAGTTGGAAGAAGAATCTATACAATTCAGATTAAAAACTTGGAAACAGGTGAGGTTCTTTCAGATAAAATTGAAAACACAACAGGAGGCTCAGTTTGGGCAAATGATAATAAAACTCTATTTTATACTAAGCAAGATGAGGTTACATTGCGCGCCGATAAAGTTTTTAAGCATAAATTAAATACTGATTCAGCTAATGATGTATTGATTTTTGAAGAAACAGACGATACTTTTAATGTTTCTGTTGGTAAAGAAAAATCACGAAAATATATTGTAATTAGTTCAGGAAGTACATTGACTACTGAATATAGAACATTAAACTCTGATAATCCAGATGGTGAGTTTGCTGTTTTTCAACCTCGTGTTCGTGGTTTAGAATATAGTATTTCGCATTTTGAAGACCATTTTTACATTCTGACCAATAAAGATAAGGCGACTAACTTTAAGTTGATGAAAACGCCTGAAAATGCTACTGGAAAGAAAAACTGGAAAGATCTTATTCCGCATAGAGAAGATGTTTTATTAGAAGATATTGAAATTTTTAAGAATTATTTGGTTGTAGAGGAGCGCTCAAACGGCTTGAATCACATCCGAATCATGCCTTGGAATGATGAACCAGATTATTATTTGCCTTTTGGAAGCGAAACATACAGCGCTTTTACTACCACTAATGTTGATTTTGATACCGATATTTTACGTTATAGTTATCAATCTTTAGCAACGCCATCTTCGGTTATCGATTTTAATATGAAAACGAAAACTAAAGTAATTCTAAAAGAACAACAAGTTTTAGGAGGGGAGTTTGATAAAGACAATTATATCGAAGAACGTATTTGGGCTACTGCTACAGATGGTGTAAAAGTGCCTATTTCGATGGTTTATCGTAAAGGATTAGAAAAAAACGGTAAGAATCCATTATTGCTTTATGCATATGGTTCTTATGGAATTACAATGGATACTTATTTTTCATCAACGCGATTATCATTGTTAGATAGAGGTTTTATTTTTGCAATAGCCCATATTCGCGGCGGAGAAGATCTAGGAAGACAATGGTATGAAGATGGTAAATTATTAAAAAAGAAGAATACTTTTACAGATTTTATAGATTGTTCTAAATATGTAATTGAACAAAAATATACTTCTCCGGAGCATTTATACGCAGAAGGAGGCTCTGCAGGAGGGCTTTTAATGGGAGTTATCGTAAATTGGGCTCCAGAATTATATAATGGAGTAATAGCCCAAGTACCTTTTGTAGATGTTATGACCACAATGTTAGATAGTACTATTCCGTTAACTACAGGAGAGTATGATGAGTGGGGAAATCCTAATACAAAGAAATATTATGACTATATGTTGTCTTATTCGCCATATGACAATGTAAGTGCTCAAAAATACCCTAATATGTACATTTCTACTGGGTTACATGATTCTCAGGTACAATATTGGGAGCCAGCCAAGTGGGTGGCCAAATTAAGAAATAAAAAAACTAATAATAATTTATTATTCCTAAATACTAACATGGATGCGGGGCATGGCGGTGCTTCCGGGCGTTTTGAAGCTCTAAAGGAACTAGCGAAAGAGTTTAGTTTTTTATTAGATTTAGAGAAAATTAAAATGTAATTAGAATTTTTTTGTTAAATTTGCATCCTGTCGAGGTTAATTTAAAAATACCCTCGATTAACTATTTTTTTATGAAAGAAGAAATAACTGCTTACAACAACGTTTTAGAATTAATAGGCAATACACCGCTTATTAAACTAAATAAAATCACAGAAGGGTTAGAAGGTAATTTCTATGCAAAAGTAGAAGCTTTTAATCCAGGACATTCCTCAAAAGATAGAATTGCATTATATATTATTGAAGAGGCCGAAAAGAGAGGGATTTTATCTCCAGGAGATACAATTATTGAAACTACTTCCGGTAATACAGGTTTTAGCTTAGCAATGGTTAGCATTATAAAAGGTTATAATTGCATTCTAGCTGTTAGTTCAAAATCATCCAAAGATAAGATTGATATGTTACGTAGCTTAGGTGCCAAAGTATATGTTTGCCCCGCTCACGTTTCTGCAGATGATGAACGTTCTTATTATAATGTTGCTAAAAGATTACATGAGGAAACCAAAGGTTCGGTTTATATTAATCAATATTTTAATCAATTAAATGTTGATGCACATTATAACACTACTGGACCAGAAATTTGGGAACAAACAAAAGGTCAGATAACGCATCTTATTGCTTGTAGTGGAACTGGAGGAACAATTTCAGGGACTGCAAAATTCTTGAAAGAGCAAAATCCTAATGTTAGAATTCTTGGAGTTGATGCTTTTGGATCGGTATTAAAAAAATACCACGAGACAAGAGAATTTGATAATAAAGAGATTTATCCATACCGTATAGAAGGTTTAGGAAAAAATCTAATTCCATCAGCCACAGATTTTGACATCATCGATAAGTTTATGAAAGTAACCGATGAAGAAAGTGCTCATGCAGCCAGAGAAATTACAAGAAAAGAAGGCTTATTTGTAGGATATACATCTGGAGCAGTAATGCAAGCGATTAAACAATATGCAGAGGAAGGGGAGTTTACTAAAGATAGCAATATAATAGCAATATTTCCTGATCATGGTTCGCGTTACATGAGTAAAGTGTTTAGCGATGATTGGATGAACGAACAAGGCTTCTTTGACAGTGTCAATGAAGAAGAAGTTCAAAAAATTGAATTTGTAAAGTAAATAAAATAGTATTTATATATAGAAAAACTCCAGAGATATCTGGAGTTTTTTGTGTTTTTATAATGATGTATTGGAGTAGTTGTTTTTAATTTATTGCAGTGATAGATTAATTAAAGGTGCTAAAAGTTCCTTTGGAATATAAAAAAAGGAATATTAAGCAGAAACAAGCGCACGCAAATAGTAATGATTTTTACACGATACTTTTGAAGACAAATTAGTAAGAGGGTTTTATGGGATCAATATATTTTCTAAAATAAATAGAATTGGTTTGGATAAATTATAAAAGCTACATCTTTTTGAGATGTAGCTTTTTTATTCCTTAATTTTTGAAATTAAAACATCATTTCTAATATTAAATTTATCTAAATTGTTGAGGTGAAATGTGTCATTATCTAAAATTATTATTGTTTTTATACTTATATGTAAACTCTGTTGATTTCTTATCTCCCGGCAAATTGTATTTCATTACTATTTCATAATTACCATAGCGCATAAACAAGAAATTACTATTTAGAAAACGGTTTGCAACAGATGTACTACTCACCAAGCCGTTTACATAATCATTAGCAATCTGATTGTTTAAATCAACCCAATCCTGTTTGTAAAGCAATGGCATATTATACTTAAATGGGAAATTACCTTTTGTCCATGATTGGTTTACGTTATTCTCAATACTGGTTATATAATAGGCATTGAGCGGTATCGCTTTTGCTGGAATCACTCCTAATTCACTAGTATCTCTGTCACTTATAGAATATTTACCATTTAAAGGATAATCTTTATAGAGATACGGAAAGATATCTGTCGCATAATACGTGTCATTTAGTTTAGATTGGGCTGTTATAATAGGCTTATTATCGCTATATGTTACTCCTTGCAATTCAACCAAATCAAATGCTTCCTGACTTGAAATTGTGTTGGTTAAATAAATAACATCTGAATACAATACTCCAAAATTATAATTTTGAGTGTTTATCGCATTCATTTTAGAAGTAAAAGTTTTGTACTTACTTGTCGTAAATGAGTAAGATAAACGATTAATACTTCCCTCTGTTTTGGATAATGCATCAGCTTGGTTTTCTCTTACTTGTATGTCATTACCGGCATCACTAATAGTATTCGTTTTTGTCGCAGTTACTGAATTTCTCGACGGAGCTTGTTTTAAATTACTCACTATGGAAAAATTATATTTCTTGTCCTGATTAATATTAGGTAAATCATAATAGACTTCATTAGAACTGGTGTTATAATTAAAAGTTGTAGCTTTTGCATTAGAAACTCCATCTTCATTTACCTTGATACTAGTTTCCCAATTCTCATCTTCAAACAAATAATCCTGCCCACGTTTAAGCTGGATATATCCTTTTGGATATTCTTCTTCAAGGAAATATTTCTGATCTACAATTGGATAGGAATATTTTATATTAGTAAGAGGAATATGATCGGGAGCTCCTCCCGTTGTAAATAGTCTCTCTTCATATTCTGTTGCCACTTTTCCGTCTATTTTTATAGGCTGAAATACACCATTTATCATCTTCTGAAAACTAACCTCAACCTGAACTTTTAATTCTTTGTTTGGAGGTAGAATATCTGTCGAAACAAAATTAGCTTTGTCTTTTGAAGACCCCCATTCTAAAATTCCCTGAATTTCTTTTGTACCATCAAGGATCTTAAATTTTTCTAGTATCACCTTATAGGTAACATCACCTTCATCTTCCGGAATCACAAAAGCTTCATTTACCTTCATAGAAAAAGCAGCTTGAGGTACAGCAAAAACATCAACATCACTTGTGTTTTGTTTTGGAGTTACATCTGTTATCAGTTTAAGTCCTCCTAGTGGAGATCCATTCTCAAATTTACACTCCTCTCCAAGTTCAAATTTAAAGCGGAATTTCCCTTTGATTAATCCTCCTAAAATATTCATGTTTCCACCTACATACCCTCTCATCCAAACTGGATTTGGTAATTTTGCCTGTAATAAAACCGCTGCACCACCTGAAATAATTGGAATCTTTAATCTCAAGAATGATAATTTGATTCTAATTCCTAATTCTCCTTGCAGGTAAGCATACGATTGTCCGTTAGCATACCAACCATTTATACCTACAGTTTTTCCTGTATTAGAACATCTGGCTTCCTGATAATCTTTTAGCATGATATCAAATCCCATTCCTGCTTGGAAACGGGCATAAAAAAGTAAGAAACTTAAATCTCCAGTGTCAAAATCCAAACTTGCACCAAAGGCTATTCCCCCTCCATTTGCCAGTGCATTTTCGTCACGCATATAATCTAATTGTTTGACATCGACACCTAGAATCTGAGCTACAATAGGGGGTGGGGGTGGGCTTCCAGGCAATAATGTACCTGCCATAAAATAACTGGTTGTTTTAAGGTATAAACCGGCAACTCCAATCTTTATACCGCATCTTTTATCTGGAGTTCCCATGTACATATACCAATCTTTCGGGTCTTTATGAAATACACCCCAAACTGCCTGCCCACCAGGCCCAGTACCTGAAAGAAAATTTCCTGGTGTATTAATATATACATCCGTTGTAGCATGCATAGAATTATTTTGAAAATCAAATTCTATTGCCGCTGCCATTTTTATACCTACTGCAGCTGATAAATCTCCTGGAATTGCTGCTTTTGCCTCTGGAATATATTTACTAGCGAAAGAACCTTTAAGATCACTTTCAGTTATGCCTAAAAAACTTTTCTTTGAAGTAACATCAGATGCTACTTTTTCCATTAAGTCAGTAACATCTTTGAGTCCTGGTATAGTAGCCATAACATTTGCTTTTCCAAAAATGGCTAATCTATTGATTCCTCCTTTTGAGTTAAAAGCCATTTCAAATCCAGCTTCGCCATCACATATACTTTCTGAACCAATATTAAAATAAATTAAAGCTTTAATTCCTAAACTTACTTTTTCATCTGGCGTATAACTTAATCCTGATGGGGAGAAATCTCCAATGGCTATATCTTGATTTCTATGCATTTTATAATAGGCACCTCCACCAAAACCGGTAATCATGAACGGGACACCAGGCGTTGGAGGAAATTTTACTGCGGCATCAAAATACCAATATCTAAAAGTAGTACGTCCAAAAATAGCTTTAGCCTTTACGTTGACAACTTTTGCCACATCCACCTCTAAATCAGCATTAAAACCATCTCCGTAGATGGGGTCTTTTTCCATTAAGATAAGACCTCCCTTAATGGTGAGTCCACTAAATTGGCAATCAATATTTATAGCTGATAAATCTAAACCATCATATCGGCTTCGTTGCCTATAACCGTCATCATACATTTTTCCTAGTATTCCGATTCGGGCTGTAGCACCTGCACCAACGGCATCCATCAAATTAATCCCTAAATCAAAATCGATTCGGGAATCATTTCCATTAATAGCAACATTTATATTACCAATGGAAACAGGAAAATTCCCAAAGGCAACTGTACCTTTATAGCCCATATTTCGAACAGAAATAATAGGGGAGACGGTTTGCAATTGCAGATTTTCAAAAGAAATTCCTTTAAAATCAACCGTACGTTTTCCCTCTACGTCTTTATCATCTGTCGCTCCTTTATTGGTACCAAAAGAAACTGTTCCGTTTAAATTAGCCTTGGGTAAAAACCGTCCATTAACTAATTTTAGTTCAACAGAACTATTAGGTAGCAACAACGCTTTTGCTTTCCAAATATCAAAAGCTATTGAATCTTTTGTAACCACAATCAGTTGCTGTTCGTTCATGGATATAAATCCATTATATGCCAAGCCAGCTCTATTGGTTTGTGCTGGTTTATCTGGAGTTGGTGTTCCAGGAGTTGAGGTTTCTTTTTTCCCAGTTGTCGCTTTAGTTATTGGTAAAAGAATCTGACCGCTTAAATTTGCTTTTACAAAAGTATTTGCTGCAATAGTTACATCAATATGGTCTAAAGAATAAGCCCATGATTTTTCCTGACTGGTTATACCCCGATCCAGTGGGAACACATTATCTGCATAAAAAGTCCCTGAAACTCCATATTTATCAATAATAAGATTTTGAGCACCTATATAAAGCCTCCCTTTACTTGATGCCGTATCTGTAGTCTGAAATTCTTTAGGCAGGCCTACCTCAAAAGCCTGAATAAAAACCCCTTTCCAAGCTTCTGGACTTGGTACTAAAAGTGCATTTTTTGCATAATATTCCGGAAACACAACTGTGGCATCATTTTTTAAATCACTTAAATCCAATACTGCATTACTTACCCAAAACTCAAAATTACCGTCAAAATCTTTTCCGTTTCTTTTGTCTTTTAGTGTAAAAGGCTCTAAGCTTACATTGACCAAAATATCATTCCAGCTACTTGCCATAAAGCTAAACTCACCTCTAACTCTGTTTGGAATCTGAACTGTTTTTCCGTTATAATAGGTTTTAGGAATCGTTGTTTTTGCTTCATCAACTTTTTTTGTTATTGGATCAATTGGCAATATCAAATTCCTTGAAAACTCAACGGCTCCAGAAATTTTCATTTCTTTAAAACCATCACAATCAATTGTTACATAAGTTAAATCATCAACACTTCCAGTTGCCATATCAAAGCCACCATATAATGAAACCTGCCATTTATTATCACTAAACGGAATATCAACATTACCTAACAATACTAATTTGGCCTCCCCAATTATACCTCCTTGATGCGATAATTTGACATTATCTGCTCCAAAGAATAATTGCATCGGTTGCCCATTTTTATCTTTTTGTGGAATATCTACTCTACAAAAAACGGTTAGAGTGGTGTACTCTGCCGAAAAAACAGCTTTTGTGATTCCAATAGAATACTGAACATTATTTACCGTATTACGAATTCCGACTGGTAATTCTACCAAATCCTGATTCGAAAATTTATCTATCCAACGATCAGTCTTTGCTATTTTTTCGATAGCACTCGAAGCAGCTCCTGCTTCTTTTGACGCAACATTATCTTGCCCGTACGAAAAAATAACCGAAAGCATGATAAATAAGACCGATAGGTGTATTCTATAATTTTTTTTCATAAACAAATAATCCTGTTTTTTTATACAATAAAGCATAGTAACTTCTTTTATATTTTAGCCAAAACCCTTTTCGAAACAATAGCTACACTTTTACTTCGTAAAGAACCCTATTTTTTAATCCCTTAATTATTCTTTAAATAATTAAAATCAACTTCATCATCTTTAACATTCTTATTTGCTAAATTGTGATAAAACGGAATTAGTTTGATTTTTAATTCTTCTATTACTTCTGTTTCTATTTTTTTATCTTTCATCATTTTAAAGAAGTGACTCAACTCTTGCTTATTAAAACTGGAAAGATTTTCATTTTTATGAATATCATCTGCAGAAGTATTAGCAAGTATTGAGATCTCATTAAGCATCCATCGATGAATTAATAAAGGTTGTAGCTTTTTATTTTTTCTTTCAACCAATTTTAAATACGAATTATAACCAATTTTATTGGTTGCATCTTGTTCACTGACTCCATGCATCTTGTGTTTATTAACTCTTCCTAATGCTATAACATATTCATTTTCAAAAGCTCCGTCTTTGCGAATCATTTCTTCTTTTAAACTTTTTACAGTTTCAAGAATGAATTCATTGTATCTGTTTAAAATGTCATTATTTAAGTCATACGCTTTCAAATAATTTAAAGCTTTTTCTTTAAAACTCTTACCATCTGGGGTCAGAGTAGTCAGCCTTAATAAATACTCTAATTCATCTGAATCTTCTTTTGGCATCGGTCGTAATGCAAGTTGGAGATCCTGTAACTGTTTTATGATTTCATTTCTAGTTCCTTTATAAGTTTTGTCTTTGTGTTTTATTTCTAAAATAGGATCTGAAACAATTTTGACTTCTTCTTTAGGCTCTTTTTTTGCTGGTAGTTTTATTTTGTCCAATGAATAAGAATAATTTAATGTAGCAGTTAAATCATTAAATTTCTTCGCATTAGAACTACTCCTGAACATTGAAATAATACTCATATTCAAGTTGTGTTTTTCGAGTAGCATATAACTATTGTTAAACTTAACTCCAAATACAGAACTTGAATTCATATTTGACTGAGAATTATTATACAGCACCCCAAAATTTGTATTTAGCTTATCTTTGAACAACTTCTTTGAGGCTCCAATAGAACCTCCAATCGAAGAATTACTATTTTGACCAACCTCATTATTGGTGTAATTAAGAGAGCTGTTTAATGCTACTTTGGTTCCAATAAAATTTACTGAATGGGACAAATTATAATTCTGCACAGTACTGGCTTGTCCTTTTCTTATAATGCCTCCCTGTTCATTTGCCTGGCCAGCAATACTATAATTGAAATTGAAATTTTGATTTCTCTTTTCCCCAAAAGCATAGGACATATTTACATTGGCATTTTGTGATAATTGTCTATAATCTAAAGTATCAGACTGTACTACATTTGGATTATTTATAAGCTCAAATTGATCTAATTTTTTATTTGTATAAGTAGAGAAATTCGAATAACTACCCGAAATAGTAAGTTGATCTGTTACTGTGTAATTCATATTAATGGAAGCTACAACCCGCTTAGTATCCTGTTTTTTAGCTTTTGCTAAATCATCTCTTTGAAATCCTAAACTGGTAGAAACCGTAATTTTATCCTGATAAAAAGGACGTGAAAAACGCAAAGCAATGTTTTCTAAATCATTATTAAAATATAGTGCTCCCAATGTGTTGTAGTTAGGATCAATACGCTCGTACGTTAATCCTATGACACTCTTTTGGATATTATAATCAAAATTAACATTAAAGGCGTTCATATAACTTGTACTTTCTTTAGCAGAGAATAACTTGTCTCTGAAACTTCCACCTGAAAGATTTTTACTTCGAGTATCATCCGTTAAAACAGACAAAGCATACTCAACATTAAAATTTAAATTTTTAAGTAAAGAAGTACTAAAGGTCAAACTATTTACAAAATTTTCTTTTGGCGTTACTCCCTTATCATTGGTCATATTTAGAGAATTAACATTGTCTTTGGCATAAAAACCAATCCAGCCAATTTTATATTGTGGTTGCTCAAAACCTATTTTTGCTCCGTAACCAAAACGCTGATACACTGGAATTCCTCCCATTGCATTCTCTTCTGAAACGGCTTTAAGTAATTGTCCTCCCATTAAAGTTACTTTAAAAGGGCTTCTTGGAGTAAGTTCCAGACCAACTCCTTTAAAAGGAAAACCACTTAAGGTATAAGGAGAAAAGGTCATGCTTACATTGCCTATATAGGCTTTTACCCATTTGTATTTGGGCATAATACTTAATCTGTTGAAATCAAACGGTGCTGTGTATCCCAAATTATTTCCCTGATTGGTAATGCTATAAAATAACGGAACATTAAAATTAAAAGCACTAATATTTAAACTCCCTGAAAGCAAATAAGTAAAAGGCTCACGTGCATTTGGCATATTAGAATTATAATACATCATATTGGCATTAACATTTCCCGTAACTTTAAAATTGGGTTTATAAAAACTCTCTAAATCCACATCCTGGGTATATCCTTTGCTGCAAATACAACAGGCAAAAACAATACATAACCAAAACAAGATCTTCTTATTCTCTTTCTTCATTTATCGGTTATTGTTTTTGTACTTTGATATCGCATAAAATATAAGAACCAGTTCCGTTCTTTACCATATCTTTAATTTTGATGGCTCCTTTTCTGCCGTCTTGTGTTTTAAACAAAATGATTTTTGGATAAGTAAAGCCAAATTGCTGTTCGCCAGCTGCGTTATAATTTATATTTAAAGATTTTATGGGGTAATCATTTACCATCGCGTCAAATTGAGTTTCGGTAAAATTTAAACCACAATTACACAAATTTTGAGAATTTATAAAAATGGTGCTTTGTGCATTTTTTAATGCTAAAAAACCATAATTGTTTACCTGATCTGGAGATATAAATCTGTTATAGGTAAAATTGTTGTTCAGGCCCTGAAAAACAATATCAATTAAATTGCTATTTTGATCGTTGATTTCATTTGCCTTGTATACCTGTCTTGTAACTGTTGAGAACATTGCCCCAATAGTATTGTTGTTATGTGCTGCATTGATTCCCAATTTAACGTTGGTCAAAATACGCAGATTCGTATCTGGTAAAACTGTAATTGTAGATTTAAAAATCTGACTAGTCTTATCGTTAATAGCTTCTAGTGTAACTTCATGGCCGCCTGCACTTGCAAAAACAACCGTAGGATTTTCTTCAGTTGATGTTGCTGGATTTCCGCCAGCAAAAGTCCATTTGTAGTTTGTTGCACTAGTAGATTTATTGATAAAATGTATCGTAACCGGAGCCTGGTAGTCATCATCTTCAAACTTTGGTTCGTAAGTGAACAAACTCACTAAATAAGGAGCAACAGTAATTGTTTTAGTTTGTTTTTGTGATTCAAAACCATTAGAAACTGTTAGCGTTATTGTGTGTTCACCAGGAGTTGTAAATACAGCATTTGGAGGTGTTTTTCCTGTAAAACTTGCAGGAATTCCGTCTTGAAAGTCCCACTGAAAAGTTAATCCTTCCCCAGGGGTAGTATTCTTTAGAACGACTTCAACCGGAGAATAATTACTCTTAGTAATTTCATGGGTAAACTGAATGTTGATTCCGTCTTTTATAACAACGGTTTGACTAAATTCTTTATGCTCTCCATCTACATTTGATGCTTTGAGTTTTATGATAAACGTTCCTTGCTTATCATACAATATTTCACCTGGATTTTTTAAAGATGAACTACTTGGATTGCCTCCTTCAAAAGTCCATTCATACGTATCTGCTCCAGTGACTTTATTGTCTATTTTGATAATAACAGGAATTGATTCATCCTCATTTACATACGAAGTCGTAAAATCACCTTCTAAGGCTATAGAAGTTTCCTGATAACACGAAGTAATAACAATAAATAATAGTAAGAGTAAAGTTTTTTTCATTCCATTTATTTTAAAACATTACAGCTTTTTAGGGCTGTAATGTTTTTATTATACAGTATTCTATCGCTAAATATTACAAATAGCGTTTGATAATCTTATCTGTAGAAAAAGCCCAAACAACATTGTTCTTATATGAAATATTGCGGATAGGTTGGTCGTGTGTGTAGTCAAGAGTCCAAACACTACCGCCATTAATTGTTTTATAGATTTTATTATCTAGAATTGCCCAACCTGTATTGGCATCTTTAAAAGTAAATTTGGTAAACATCTCTCCATTATAAATTTGAGACCAAGAGTCACCTCCATTAATGGTTTTAAACAACTTAACATCTAATAATGTTTTTAGATATTTATTGATTAAAAGAAAACCATTTTCAGAATCAACAAAACAAATTTCTCTAGCGTAATAACCTGAATTTTCCTTTACAAAAGGATACTCTTTCCAGCCATCTGCTGTGTTGTTTTTGAATAAGATAAAAGGGTGGTCTCCAGAAAATCCATTTGCATCTTTTATATTTTTATATCCAATAGCCCAAATATGATCATTATCAAGTTCTGTTGCTTGATAAAGATTGGCTCCATTATCTTCTATTTCGTAAACTTTAGTAAAATCAACTCCATTTTTTGTGGTAAATACTTTTCCTTTTTGAGAGATAATTGTTCCATCTTTCATATTATCATCTACATAGATAGAATAAGCTGTTTCTACTTTGTTATCTCCAAAATTGGCAAATTGGTCAATACCAAGATATCCACCAACTGCTATTTTAGAAATTCCAAAACCAGTATGACACCATCCTTCATCATTTATAGTTGCATGAAATCCAGCACCAAAACCATTATTGGACCAATCTGTCCAAGTAATACCTCCATCTAAAGTTCTAGAGAGACGTGCACCACTTTGAGTGTAATATAAAATCTTATCACTTAACATTTGTATGCGAGGAATTGCAGAGTCACTTTTTCTATGTATTGGAATAGTGAACCAGCCTGTAGTTGATGGAATTGGTAAAATACCAATGTTGCCATTATATGTATTTTTTACATCATTAGTTACTATTCTGTTTACAATTGTTAGAACTAATGATGGTAATAGTTTTTCCGTAGCTGGTAGTGTAAATGATATTTCGCTGGCAGTAGCGGAAAGAATTGTTGCAGGTACCCTATCAAATGTTATTTTTATATCACTTACTTTATCCGAAAAATTTTCACCATAGATACTAACAGTTTCTCCAGTTTCTCCAGCATTTTTTGAATAGGATGTTACTTTTGCTGTTTTTATCACTACAACTGGTGGCTCTTGAGTAGGCGAATCATTTCCTGAGTCTGAACTACAACTATTTAGCGTTAAAAAAAGTTGTAATGCAACTACGATTAAAATTCTCTTTTTCATTTTTATTTAATTTCTGTTAACTTAATTATTTTCTGCTTTCTAAATATTGACTCCCTAAAGTGTATCCGTTACCAACAAGTACTCTCACAATATTCATTGCAGTTATATCTTTACTCATTCTATATCCAATCGGATTACCTCTATTGTCAAAAGTGGCTTTAAAAACCTTATTATCAAACGTAATAAGTTCTTGATTTAAAAGTTTATCATAGCCTGAAACCATAGCCGCTTTTGCATACCAAGTTGCTATTATTCTATTGTCTAGATCCAAAATTTCATATTTTAATTCACCATTTGTTGATGGAGATGTCATCCTGATATAACCTATTCTTTTATCTAAAGGATCAGGGTTTTGTGCTTTTATACTGTAAATAGTTCCTGCGTCATCAATCGCTAATTGATGAGTATCTGCGATAGCACTTGCATTGTTTATCACACTTTGATCTCCCAAACGTTTTTTAGCAATACCTGCTGATTCTCCGTTAATAAAACTTTCCGTAGTTTCTTTATTTAAACCTTCAGCAGTTACTAGATTTCTATCCATGAGCTCGTAAACAATGCTTCTATCATAATTAAAGGCACTAAATTTTCTACTCTTATTCTTAAATTCTAATTCATTCGACTTTCCTGTTGCCTCATCTTTAATTTCTATCCATGGTAGCGTCATAGATGGTGCATTTGGAGCATCCTTTAATTCTGCAGTAATAACATAACTTTTATCTAAACTGTAGATTTTAAAAACAGGTTTTTTACCCTCTATATAACCAATTGTTTTATCATCTAATTTGATTTCTCCTTTATCGATCTTTAGCTTTTGTGCAAAACTGCTAATGCTTATTAGCACAATTATTAGGGTTAAAATATTTTTTTTCATGTGTAATTTTTTAGTTTCCATTAATTTATTTGTTATTTGGTAGCCTTCATTCAAAAAGGTATGGTTTATTCCTTAATTTAATCTGTATTTTTTCTTTGCATATTCATTCACGAGCAAAATACTCGCGCGAGCTAGGGATAATCTTAGCTAGGAAACTAAAAAACGTAACTCATTGTATTTTCATCAAATATTTACTTTTTACTTTAATTTTAAGGTTTTTCCGAAAATAGTTTCAACAACAAACTATAATCTTCAAAAAGTTGTTTTAGTTTATATTCTTCATATAATGCAGTAAAATTTATTTGATTTATTAAATCCTCAAAAGTTTCAAATGGAATATGAACTTTTGTTCCTCTTGAACTTCTCGTATGTAGTAATAATTCTTTTTCACTATACAACAAATAATACATACGAAATAGTATTTTATCCTCTTTATTAAGAGATAAATATTCACTAAAAATTTCCTGTTCATTAATGGTTCTAATAAAAAACAATACTTTTTCTAAAAAAACAATAATTTGTTTTTCATATTCAATTTCTAAAGAAGCCCCATCGAATTTAATATTTATTAAATAAGATTGCTTTTTATCCTGAAACTTTTCTTCATCAGTCATTAATTGCCAACTTTTATGTTTATCAATCATTTCGATAAACATGATTTCATCTAGACTTATATTTTCTTTTTTATAAATTTCAAGAATACTTTTTAAATTAAGCATAATATTTATTTTTCTGTAGGAGGAAAAGGGTAGTCAGCTATTGGTAACCAACTTTCTTTACTTTTCGCCAAATAATATTGAATTTGTCCTAATTCGTATGAATACTTGTGTATTAATTGAGCAGAAGTATCTTTAAAATCAATATAAACAAATGGAGAACCGTCAATAATTTCATCTGTAACATCAATATTGGTGTTATTTTCTTTATTAAATCTGTATGTATATTGTCGTGCTGCAATTGGCGCATACATTACCTGTGTAACTTTCATTTTTTTAGTATTTTAAATTATCGATCAATACAATATCTACATTCGGAAACATCTTACTGAAATCTTGAATCACACCCTGACAAGAAGTGCAGTATGTCAATTCCGAAACAATTTTTAATTCCCCTGTGATATTATTATAAATTTCTCCTTTTTTTGCACCTAATGAGTGAGCAATTTCTGAAAGCATTACATACTCAGTATCTTGGTTTCTTAACCAAGCATCATTCGTATTTACTCCTCCATCTTTATCAACCTTATATGCGTTGAAAATCTGTTCTTTATCGAAAATGTCACCACTTTTTCTAATCTCACTTTTATCAAATATCAAATTATCAATTTTGCCTTCTAAATAGGCTTTATTTTGTTTTTGCAAATTTGCAATTGCCTTTTTTTGTTCAATTTCAGGTAAACCAGATTTTTTAATTTTATAAATTTCTCCTTGTATATACTCATTAACTATTTTTTTTGCAAGTGAATATTCTTGTGAAGACCCTCTTAATATTTTTCCATCTATTACAAGTCTTGTTGGAACCTTCCCAACATCTCCTAATGCTTTCCACTTAGTATATCCTCCAGCTTTTTCAACAGCGTCTAGATTTTTAGAAACTAAACTTAGCTCACTAATGTCTGTGCGTAATGTTGGAGCCTCTTTTTCTAATATTTGCCAAGCTTTAAAACCAGAACTTTCATTAACGAATTCTTTAAATTCTTTATTGGTTTTTGACAAGTCATCTGCCAATACATTAAGAGGACATTGTGCAAAAGAAACCAACGAATAGAATACAAGAAATAGGGTTATTATCCTTTTCATAGTACTACAGTTTAATTTCTTGTTCTTCATCTTCATAGTTTTTTAGATTTTTAAATGCCAGTAGGAATCGTCCATCGGATAAATAAATATCATTTAATATAACACTCCCAAATTCAAAAGAAGTATTTGTAATAGTTCCGCTTTCTAAATTAATTTTATAAACACTTCTTTCATGAAGAATAATCAAATTGTTATCAAAGAAATAGTTTCTCACAAAATCATTGTTTTGTGGTTCGATAGGTGATTTATACTCTTTAAATTCTTTTGATTGGGTATTGTATATTACAGGATTGTATTTTGGAATATAAATATATTTTCCGTTTTCTGATTCCATTTTAAAATGGTTAAGGTCTACAAAAAGCCCTTCGAATTCACATTTTAATAATGGATTATTGACTTTTTGGTTATCAACAATAAAATCGAATTTCCAAAACATTCTCCCATAATTAAGTTCCTCTAATTCTGTAGTAAGAATTTCAGTATTACTTTTTAAAGCTTTGTATAAGTGTTGACTATCTAATTTCATAATTCTCCTTTCATAATATCTCGACCATTTTCAAGGCTTTTTCCGTTTTCATCGTTTCCATGTTCTCCTTTTAATTCTCCCATATTTCCTGTGAAATGATTGGTATTTATACTTTTATTTAATTTTTCATTTTCTGCCTTTTTTTCTTCAGAAGTCATTGATTCAAACTTATCCTTTTCGATTTTCCTTGATAATTCAATACATTTATTATGAACTTCTAATTTTTGTTCTCCAGTTAATGTATTAGAGAATTCTATCCAATTAATCAAATTGGAATCGTCTTCAGCCATTTGAGCTAATAAGATTAATTCTATTTCAGATAATTCTTTTTTAGGAAATTTTTTTATATCTAACATAAACATTTAGTAGTACAGCATTTAAATTTACCTGATTATTCATATGGTTCTTCGTTATAAAGCTTGGTCATTTTTTTATATTCTTTAAATAATCCTTCTAATCCGTATTCTTTATACTCTTGAGATTTATTAATTTTTTCGATTAATGGTTCAAAAATTTCATATGGGACATGATTAATCATTTTATATGATAAATGATTGTTGATTAAAAACTTTTCACAGTATAATAAATTACTAATTCGAAATAAATAATTATTAGTAATATTTTTCATTTCTATATCTAGGAATATATCTGTTTTTTCCATGAAAAGCATTATCAATTCTGATGTTTTTATGACACTTTTTTCATAATCATACTTCTTTTTTTCTTGAATAGTTTCATTAAAATGAATTTCGTTATATTTTAAACGATTTTTTCTTTTTTTAATTTTTTCAATATCTGTAAGACTACTCCATTCTTTAATATATATGACTGCATCTAAAAAACCTTTTTCTGTAAAAAGTTCAGCATTACTATCGTATAATTTTGTAAGTTCTTTTAATTTTCTCATAATTCTTGTATTTTATAAATTGTTCCATATTGTGGAGTTGCACCATCTATAGCAACTTCCAAAGAATTTATCACTTTATTCCTTAAGACTTCTTTTAAAATAAATTTGGAATTACTTTTATGTAAAAATTCATTTTCTTTGGATGCATCAGAAAACATTTTGATATTTTTAGCATTTTTTGATTCTATAATAACTAAAGCTCCTTCTCCCGTTTTTCGGATATTATTTTCTATAAATTTAACAGCTATTAATTGATCGTCGGTACTAGATAAAAAGTTTTCATAAGAGATTTTATCTCCTTCTTTAAAATTATCTAATTTATCCATTTCTACCTTACCTATACCACGATAGTAAGTTGAGGGAGATGATTTTACTTTATCTAAAGACCTATTTAATAATTTTTCTATTTCTATAATATCCTCAGTTTTACTTCCTTCAATCAATGATTGATTAAATTTATAATAAGATACATTAGTGTAAAACTTATAAATAGCTTCTTCTTCTAGAGATAATTCTTTAGCAAATCGCCTAGCTGTAGCTCCACTCAATAAATCGTCATAGATATTTTTGAAATCAGCATTTTTCAGCATTTTGTTAATAGAACTTTCCGCTTCTATCATTTTCTCAGTCATTCCAAAAGCCTTCCAAATTTTTTCTTGCTTAGAGATTAATTGTTGTTCTGCTGTGCTAATATCTTTAATCTCGGAAACGGCAATTCTCCAATTTATGTATTTAGCTGCGAGTATGGATTTTATTTCTTTACTATCCTTAAAAGCTTGCTTTACCTGAGGTGGTAAATTTTTCACAAAACTTCTAATTCCTGTATTTGTTATTAAATTTTTTAATCCAACAACTCCCATGGTACCATTAAAAATATTGGTAGCAGTAGTTAATTTAGGATGATTTTTTTGAACATATTCTGTATTTACAGCTATATCTCCAGCTGCTCCAGCTACTTCTGCAAGTGCCCATAAACGCTTGGCTAGAGTTGCGCCTTGAATAATTGCAGGTGCACCCGTTACTATCGTCAATCCATTTAATGCAAGTAAAGAAGATTTTTCAATAGTATTGCTCTTCAGTTTATCTAAACCAAATTTTAAAAACAAGGCTGGTATCACAATCTCCTGACCTTTTTGATAGCCTGCATTGTTCAAAGCGATTTCTATCACCTGCAAATCATCATTAAAATCAATCATTACAGGAGTAAGCGGATCCACTTCTATCGTACTGATTATTCGTGGCATTCCTACCGGAGCATAATATGCACCAGTTGCATTACCTATAACTGCTTGAATTGCTGTGGCGGTGTGTGTTATTCTTATTTTTCCATTATCTGGATTGTATTGAAAACCTTGCTCATATATTTCAGAAGTACCTGAAATCAAATCATTCAGAGAAAGTATTTTTACCGTTGGTTTTGTAAAATATTTGTCTACAAAATATTCTGGTAAATCACTAACTGGTATTCTGTCAATCCATGCTTTAGGATTAGACTGATACATCTTTAATAACATCATGTTTAATGATGTATAATTATTACCATCGAAAGGATTTATAGAATGGTCATTGAACTCATTAATGTAATGCTTTATTAATTTGTTGTTACCATTTTCTAATAAATCATATAAAGAGCGATATTTTTCTTCTTTTACACTATTCATTAGCCTCAATAAGGCTTTTTCGTGTTCATCATCAATGTCTTTTAAAGATGAAATCTTAGTGACTAAGCTCTCAATTTGTTCATATGTGAGTTTTCTAATGGCACAAATATCAATTTCATTTATTTTCTTAGTTAGTACATTAATATCAACAGTTTTTATAAGAGCAACAACATCTTCTTTCTGTTTATTTAAAAGAGCAATATCTTTACCATCACAATTCGTATCTACAGAATCACTTCCTTGATTTACACCCTCCACTTGACATGGTATTCTGTCATTAAAGGTCACAAAGCCCTTTTCTTTGACATCATCTATATTAAAACCTTTTTTATCAGAAAGATAGCTCCACTTAGAACTGTATCTTTCATCATATCCACATTTATCTCTCATCCAAAATAATTGTACAACCAGATCAGGTTTTGGCTTATCAATTACTTTAATTTTTAATGGTTCAAGCGAACCTTCTCTAAAATAATTATTTTGGGTTGAATTCCATTTATACACAACATCATTTACAGATATCCCCTGTACAGTACCATTCAATGAAGGAGTATTTCTATTGAAAGTCACATAAGTATTTGAGTCTTCATAAGTGAATGGTTCCCAATTAGGGGTTAATTGAGCTAATGCAAACTGCCCACTAGCTTGACTCTGAAACGCATACAGCTTAAACGCAGGATCATTGATTTGTTTCCAATCTAGGTGATTTAAGATAGTTCCTGAACTGTAGTCCATTAAAAAATCGGTACCAGATTCTGAAGTCTTGTACTGCTCAAAAGGGTGTTGTAATTTAAAAATTCCGTGACCTAATTCGTGTGCAGGGGTTTTAAGTCCCACAGCCTCCGTTCGGGAAGGAAATACATATCCGAACTGTCCGTTCAAACGCATATAACCATCCTGTCCAGTGCTTGAAGGCTTATTTGTTATAAACAGTACATAACTATTGTCTGTACCATGATATAATGCATTTATGTTTTGTTGCTCAGTACTATAGGTAGAGGTAAGGCTGTTTTTTTCTGTTTGAATTGTTTTCCCAGGAACAACACGATCGAAATCTTCTAGTACATCCTCTTTCTTGAAATTAATCTTTACTCCAACTTTGTTATAAATCGCCTGAGTATTAGCAATCACTTCATCAAGCCTATTTTTCGAAATATTATCTGTAGGTACCAGCGCCACATTTACTTCTTTTGGAGAAATATGTACGAGCATAAAAGCTCCTATAACTTTCCATTTTTTTCCTTGTTTTATAGTGGCTAATATTTCTTCTTCGGCATAACTCAGATTTCCTTTTACTGTTAGCACGAAGACTTTATCATTTCTTGTAACGTTTATTTTGGCACCATTTTGGGTTTTAAACACAATACTATCTGCTTTTACATTCGCGTCTGTAATGTTTATCGTAGCCAATACGGTATCCGTATCTCCATTTAAAACTGCTTTATAAGGCAAGGCAACATCACCTACTTTTTTGTATAGCTTTTGTAAAGCGGTAGCTGCGTTATTCGGCATTACATCAAAAGCATATTTGCTTCCGTTTCCTGAAAAAGCAATCGAGATTCCTTTGGCTGTGAATGCAGTGGCCTGACCGTTTTTATCTACACCATCGGTATTCTCTGGTGTTGGTTTTCCTCCCTCGGCAGGTTCAGTAGGTTGGTTACTTCCGTTTCCATTTTTGTCTACAGTATACGTATTTCCTTTACTATCAGTAATGACAGTATCTTTTCCTCCCGGAATGGTAACTTGTTGTCCATCGTTACCATTTACAACAATATCTCCATTGGGATTAATAACAATGTCTTTTATCTCAAACGGAACAGTTTCTTCAATTTGCCCGCCCTGACCTTCGCCTGTGAAATCTTCTACATCGGTAACGTTTTTCCATTCGGGATTATAACTTGTTTCAACGATACCACTAATCAACTGATAATCGGTATTTACTACAATATTGTTAAACTCAACAGCAATTTTGGCGTCTTTTAGATAAGGTACAATAATATAACCTCTACCAGAGTAAGGACTATTCTCGCCTTTGAGTTCAAGAATAGTTACCGGAAAATCTCCAGCTTTAAACGTTTCGCTTTGTATTAAATTGGTAAGCGGTTTTTGATTCTGAATATTAATTTGGGGTATAATACCACAATTATAAGCAGGAACGGCACTAGTTTCTGTTGGTGTGGTAAATGTGCTGATTCCCGAATAGGTAAACGACTGAACACCATCAGTTGCTGGATCACAACTTGAACCAACTCTAAACTCATAGGTTAAACCTGGCTCTAAATTGGTGATTAAACTTTGCGTGTTTAAACTATTTGTCGAAAACCATTGCGCATTACGAACATTTTGTTTTTTATATTGTACTTGATAACGGGTGTGTTCTGGTATTCCTTCCCATGTGATTTTTACACTTTTTGAACTTTGAGATTCGCTTAACAAAAAGGTAGGAGCAGGGCAAGAAGCAGTATATTTAAACGAATAAATTTCACTATAGCCATCATTTTTAAATACAGCATTTTCGGAAAGTCCTGTTGTAGATATAGCCTTTACCTTCCATGCATAACGCATGCCCGGCGTCAGGATTGGCATACTTAAATTATACAGTAGCGCAGTTCCAAAAAGTGTTTCCTCATATAATAGGGGAGACATCTGGAATGCAAACTGTGGGTCTAGTGTAGGATCAATAAGGCGTTTTAACTCGAACTTATAGGAGATATTAGTCGCATTCATCTGGCGCGGAGTCCAGGTAAACATAATATTGGGGAAATCGCTTGAAGCTATTTGCTCATTTTTCTGAGGCGTATTTAAAAGTGGAGGGTCGTTTAAAATCAAATATAAACTCGCACAGCTTTTTTGCGAAATTCTTTGATTGGTCATATAATCAAACATTTCAAAACAAAAACTGTACATGCCTTCTGGTAATCCGTTGGCATATTGTAATGCTGTAATTCCTTGTAGGTTTTCTAACCTAAATAAGGCTCCAATATCAGTGTTAGTTAAGGTCTGCAATTCGCCTCCATTGATAAAAATAGGACGTTGTCCTACCATATAATCGCTGGTTTGTATGTTGAGCCCGTTACCTTGGATATGTAATTTTAAACGTACCTGTCGTTGTGATATTGAAATATCAGTAGGGTTGATTAGCAGTCGCATTTTAGTATCCATACTGGTAGCGTAATCGGATAATTTGACGCTGTACGGGCTATTAAAAACAGGTGTTAATTGGACAGGAAATAATTGGGCATGAGCTCCCCAGCCCCCCAAAACGGAACAAAAAAGAGCAAATAATATTATGTTTTTGAAAAAGTTTTTCATTTTTTAATAGATGATAATTTTTTTAACAAGCGTTTGTTGCTCTGTTTCGAGTACCAAAATATACATTCCAGAGGGCAATGAAGTGTTAAAATCGACTTCGTACTTTTTCTTTCCTGAATCTTTTTTCTGCGTAGCAAATTCTCCTGTAGTAGAAAAGAGTCGTAAATTGACTGTACTATTATTCTCTAAATTAATAATAGCTTTAAAATTACCGTTACTTGGATTTGGTGTTACTATAAAATCTGTAATAAATTTTGACATTGTACCTACATTTGGTAATGTACTTCGTTTTTCTACTGTAATGTTTTTATTGTAGGTTGCAAAACAATCTCCTTGTGTTTGTTGCAAACCTATTGTATAAATACCAGTAGCATCAAATTTAAGTGTAATGTATTTTTCTTTTTGCTCTACAATACTAACCCCTTTAGGTAGTATCCACTGGGTACTTTCTCCAAAAGGATTACTAGTATTTATCAAAATGACTTCTTCATCTGAGTAAGCCTGAGAGCTGAGTAAAAACTCAGAACTGATTACCACCTGATTTGTTTTTATTATAATTTCGTCTTCTCCAACACAGCCCAAAGCAGAAGTTACTTTTACAGTATAAGTTCCAGCTTTGGTCAAACTTACTTTAGCCTGATTTGATGTAAATCCATTTGTAGAACTCCAACTGTATTGTGCTTTATCATCTGCGATTGTAGCATCTAAATCTAATACCTGATCGTTGCATAAAGTTCTGTCTTTCCCTAAATCAACCACAATTGGGTTTGGATCTTTTAAAACAAACTTCTTTTTATAAACACAGCAATCAGAACAAATAATCGTTACTTCATAATTTCCTGCTACCAGATTATTTAGATCTTTGGTAGTAGCTCCTGTATTCCATAAAAAACTATAAGGTAAATTTCCACCAGTAACATTTAGTTCTATTGAACCATCATTACCACTATAACAAGTTGGATTTGTTACTGTTTCGGTAGTGAATATTCCTTTCGGATCACCTACAAAAATGCTCCCCTGAATAACACAGCCTTTTGCGTCGGTTGCAATTACAAAGTAGTTGTTTGTTGTAATATTTTCAATTCTTGCTGTTGTTTCACCATTTGTCCACTCATATGTATAAGGCGGAGTTCCGCCAGAAACGTGTGCTTCTGCCCAACCATCATCTCCATTATTACAGCTGGCATTCGCTTTTGTAAAAGTCAGATTAAGCTTTGCTGGTTCTGGCATATACTGAGTAACATCTATTTCTTTTACTAAAAGATTATTGACATACGTTCCGAGTTTTATTCCGTTGGCATCTTCAATATTTAAGGCATATGTTCCATCAGATACGTTTTCGGCTGTTTCATCCTGATCGTTCCAAATAATCCATGAACCATCTTTTTGCTGTTTCTTCCAGGTATAAAAATAGGGTAGTGCGTTATTTTTATCTGCCTTTAACTGAATTCCTCCCTTGACATGAGCTACTAAAATTCCGTCCTGCGATTCGTCTCTTTGGTTGTCTTGTGGATTCGCATCGGTCTCGTTTCCAAATTCATTACTTACATTACACGAAATAGTACGAACTACTTCAAAAGTAACTTCAAGCGGATCCGGATCATCCAAAGTTGTAATTGAATTTGCCACCGTACAACTTATTTTATTTGTTGCTGCTTTATAATTAGCATCACGAACTGTTAGGCTATAGGTTTCCTCAGGAATCCCGCTTAGAGAGATCGTATAAACACCATTGCTAAAGCTCGTTGTGGTTGTAGTTTGTATTATTTCTTTACTATTTTTCCATTCAAACCAATAGGAGTTGTCTGGAAAAATTGTTCCACCTGTAACTTCTACAACAATTTTTCCATTGGTAGCTTTGTAAAAACTGGGGTCAAGAACTTCTGTATATTTTATAGACAAAGGTGTTGCAGGTTGTAAGATAGTAACACTTTCCTGTGTTGTACATCCTTTAGCATCTGTAATAAACACCCAGTATTCGCCTGCTTTTAGAATCGTATTTTCATCAATATCTACTTCATTAGACCATCTATAATCATAAGGAGGCGTTCCTCCCACAACATTTGCTGTAGCCCAACCGTCATTTCCGCCATTGCAAAAAACATCTCCATGCGTTATAGTTACAGCTAATTTTGGAGGTTCCTGCATTAATTGTGTAACATCAATTTCCTGTGTGAGCACATTGTTAAGATAAGTTCCTAACATAATGCCGTTTCTGTCTTTTACATTCAACGCATAATTTCCATGAGAAAGGTTTGAGGCTGTTTCACTTGTAATGTTAGGCAAAGCTAACCAGGAACCATCTGCCTGTTGTTTTTTCCAATAAAAATAATAAGACAATCCATTATTTGCAGAAGAGGCCAGTGGAGTTCCTCCAGTTACATGGGCTAGTAAAATACCATCTTGCGACTCGTCACGTTGACCATCTTTTGGCGTTGTATCTTTATCATTTCCAAATTCGTTACTTGTATTACAAGAAATGGTTTGTTTAATTTCGAAGGTAACTACAAGTGGATCTGGTTCGGTCAGTTTTACTTCTGATTCTAACACGGAACAATTAATAATTTGAGTTGTTCCTTCGTTATAATTTTTATCCTTAATCGTTAAAAAATAAGCATCGGCAGGAACACCATTTAGAGTAATAGTATAAAATCCATCTTTTAATTCTGCAGTTGTAGTTTGTAATACTCCCGCCGAGTTTTTCCATTGATAATGATATGATTTATCATCATTTGGTGTTCCTCCTGTTATCTTAGCTACAATTCTTCCATTGGTTGCTCCTGAAAAAGTAGGAGTAAAAATGTCTATATACTCAATTGCGACAGGAAATTCAGGTTCACTTATTACAATACTCCCTTTTGTAAAACAGCCTTTTGCATCAATAACTTCAACAGTATAGGTACCTGCAGTTAAATGAGATATTTTATTTAGGTCAATAATTCCTTCACCTGTATTGTACCAAGTATAGCTATAAGGACTAGATCCTCCTGTAACATTCGCTTGAACCCATCCATTATTTCCTGCGTGACAAGAAATATTTCCAGAATCAAATGTTAGTTCTAGTTTAGCAGGTTCTACTATTTCTTTTGTTGTTGGAGTAGCTGTTACTAAATCTGTAGTATTATAAGTTCCCTGTACTATGCCGTTAGCATCAATAATATTTAATGAATAGTTTCCTTTTGAAAGATTCTCAGCAGTTGCTGTTTTATATTCTGACAATTCCTCCCATAACCCTGTTATAGTATTATATTTTGACCAAATAAAGATATAAGGTAATCCATTATTTACTGTTCCTGAAAATGGAATACCACCACTTACTGTTGCTTTTAAAATCCCGTCTGAGAATTTATTTACATCTGATTCTGAATTTTCAGTGTTACAAGAAATAGGTTGTGTTTCTTGTAAAGTAATTTTAATTTTTTCGGGCTGCGTTAATATTTGAGAGGACTCGATAATAGAACAGCCTTTTTTATTTATGGCGTTATTGTAATTTTTATCTTTTACAGTTAGTTTGTATTCTCCCTCAGGAGCATTTTCTAATGTAATATTATATGTTTTATCAGCAGAATTATACTGAGCTGTTGCAGGCATAACAACACCAATACTATTTTTCCATTCAAAACCATAGGATTTGTCATCATTAATAGTCCCACCAGATATGGCGGTAACTAATTTTCCGTTGGCCGCTCCGTAAAAAGTGGGGTCTTTTTTGAATGTATACTTTAGAGTTAAAGGTACTAATGGTTCTGAGATTGTTTTTTCTATTATTTTATCTTCACCAAGTTTTATCACTCCATTTACTAATTTTTGAGTTTTAGCTATACAGCCATTCATATCTTTTACTTTAACTTTGTATGTACCAGGTTTTAAACCGGTAATAATATGTGGTTTGTTATTAGGAAAAGGAATCCAGGTTTGCCCATTATCTGTTGAATAGTAATCATTACCTCCTGTGGTGCGGGTTCCTCCAGTAGGCGTAACAGTTATAGTTCCGTCTTGACCACCATAACATTGTACATCTGTAGATGATAAAAAAAAATCTACTGGGGTTGGCTTTTCTATTAGGAATGTTACAGGAATAGGAGTAATAGTTTGAGTATTAGAGCCGTCATAAAAACCAATTAATTGAAAAGTATAATCACCTTGAATTAAATTTGAAATTGTAAATGAGTTATTTGCATCCATAGTAACTTTACCAGATATTTTAGGTGTATCATTCACTAACAAAGAATATTCCAAATTTTCTCCTTGTAATAAAGGTTTATTAAATGTAATCTTAACAGACCCATCATTTTCATCATAACAACTTGCATCAGTTGAGATTTTAGAGATAACTTTTGGGGCAGATTTTAAATAAACGAATGAAATAGGATTCGAGTCAAGACTTTTATATTTTTTTTGTAGTTCAGGTGTGTAAATTGCATTGTAAAGATTAGGTGTGTTTTTTTTACACCTTAATCTACAACCAAAATTAATACTAGGGCATTTGCTTATGCAATTTAGGGTTTGTACATGGGCTTCTCTATTAGCATATCCTTTCGCTTGTTCACCACCAGCACTACAATTCATGTTTAGCCAAACATTAACAGTCTTTCCAAAATCTTCTTGCTTTAGAAAATCTCCTCCTTTAATATTTAAGATAGAACTATGATTAAAAGGTGCAGGTATATCTTGGTCAGGTCCATTACCTACTCTAAACTTCCAATTATAATGATTTTTAGTAAGATTGTCTGGCAATGCAATCTTTAGGCTTGCTGTTTCGTCTAGATATAATGGTTCATCGGACTCATTAATTACAACACTAGGTTTAGAAGTGACTGTTAATTGGGCTAAAGAGCTTCCAGCATCAGCTTGGTAGGAAGAAAAACAAGTATTATCTATTTTAACATTATCATAATTGTGGTTTGGTCCACCATCACAGTTACCTGCCCAGTTTTTCCATTTTACTACCTTATAAAATTCTAAGTTTACAATAGGGTTATTTTTGGTGTAAACGGACTCATGGTCTACATTATCAAAAATTTTTCTTCCATTAAATATGAAAAAAGTGCTACCATCACGTCGAGTTGCTTTAATATGCTTTAGTCCATCAATGTTACCACATCCATCACTATCCCTACCTTGATATCCTATAATATTTAATTTGTAATTAGCATCACCTGTTAAATTAATCTGAGCAAAACTAAAACCCGAAACCAATAAAATTATCAATAAGTAAAAATTCTTCATAGGCTTAATATATAACTGTTAGGGTTTCGACTTTTGTAGGGCTATCATTTTCTAAATTAGGAATTAAATGATATTCATATTCCGAGTTTATATTTAAATTTTTATCTTCTATAGTAAAAACAGTACCATTTAATTCTTTCCATAATGTTGGTGGCGTACCTTTTACATTTTTATAAATACTCAAACTGATTACTTTGTCCTTACTTTTATTATAATTCCATGTCAGGACTATTTTTTTATTCTCCCGATCGGGTAGTCCTTGCAAAAATGTAATTATTTTTACAGGTGTAAAATCCAAAACTTGTACCGTTATTATAGAATGATCTAATGATGACCACAGATTACTTTTGTCCCTAGCTAGAATAGCGTATTGATATGTTTTTTTGTTCTCTATCCTGTCATCTGTATATTCCTGAATGGTATCGTTTATTTGTTTAATCTCCAGCCATTTTTCCTGCCCTTTTTCTCTCCTTCTTAGACTGTGTCCTACTACATCTTCACTATAACTGCGTATCCATTTTAGATGTACTTTACCGTCTTTATTTTCATAGTCTTTAAAAATGGGTGCTGCAGGGGGAATTTTATCGGGTTTATCTAAAATTAAAATATCGGATGGTTTTGAAATATTAAACCTCATGTCCTCAGCAGCAATTCTATAATACACTTTACTATTTGTCATTTTAAGGCTCACACTGTCTTTGTAATCATTGCCTACATAGGATTTATGATAAATATCTACAAATTCTTCACCAGCATTATTAGCTTTTAAAATTCGGTATCCACGCAAATCTTTTTCCTGATTTGGTTTCCATTTCAAACGAACCACTCCAAGACTATCAATTACACCTTCAAGCCCGATTGGTTTTGCTGGTGGTATAGAATCTACAGGCTGAACCAACATGCTCTGTGAGGTTAAGCGTTGGTTATTCTTACCCACAACAGATATGGTAAAATAATTAGATGGAAATAAATTTTCTTTATAATTGAGTTTTCTCTCCGATGGAGGAATCATTTTAGAAACCACTTTATAGGGACCTTTGTCATTATCTGCTAGGTTAATTTCATAGCCCTGAATAAAGCCTTCGGACGCTACAGGATATTCCCATTCCAAATTAACTTCATTAGAGTTCACAATATTATAATCGATAAGCCTTGCAGTGGTAACGATAGCAGCCACTCCTGTTGCAGTAATTGGTTTTGTTACTTCTCCCTTTTCTCCAAATGAGGTTATACCGTATAATCTATATTGATACATTTTATCGTTTACACTAAGCGTATCAATATAATACATGGTTTTAGATGGATGTTCGTCTTTATCATTCAGGTTAACTAAAGGTGTAGTTGCTATTGGGGTATAGTTGATCCCATCAGAAGATTTTTCGACCATAAAAGAAGTATATATTCTTTTAAAGGTTTCGTAATCCCAGGAAAGCAGTACTTTTTTATCATCAGGAATCGCAATAAAATCTGTTGGTGCGGGTAAAACACTAAAGTCTTTTAAACCGATCATATAAGAAGATTCTTTAACTTTTGGGCTTTCAAAAACACTTACCTGATAAGCATACACTTCATTTGCTTTAACGTTGGTATCTACAAATCCCCAACCCGCTTTTACTGCACCAGTAAAACTCATATCGGCCGCATATAAAGCAAAAGTATACCGTTGATCCAGCTCATCAGCCATATTTACTATTTTAGCAAGTTCCCCTTCTTTGGCACCAGTTACCTCAAAACTTTCTCCGTAGATAGATTGTGCAATTATAGCCGCATTATTATCTTTTTGTGCTAAGTCAAGCCATGAATCCAGAGGTTCTGGAAGAAGTGGTTTTGGCGTAAGTACTATTTTATCGGGTTTAGGCAAAACATTGCCATCTCGAAGTATTGTAGTTCTAGTAATTACAAATCCCTTTTTATTTGCTTTTTGCCATTCTATTGGAGAATTAATAGCCCAACGGATCAAAATGTTATCTTTTTGAGCTCTGGCATTGATCATTATTTTTGCATTTTTGCTTTGACTGTAACCTAATGAACACGAAATAATTAGTAAGAAAAGTAATTTTATCTTCAACATTCTATGGAATAATTTTAAAAGCTACAAAACTAGCTTTTTAATGTTTAATTAACAATATTTTTACACTAAAAATCTTCCGAAATAAAGGGCTTTACAGCTTTTAGGGGAGGGATATTTTTTTTAGCAAAGTCAATTATTGAATTAACTTTTTGGTACTAAAACTTCAATAAATTGGATTTATTTGTATAAAATAAACTGTATGTTTTTTTTATATGTAACAATATTTATTTTTAGTGAATTGTAGGTTAGTGTATTAGAATCTATTTTTTAAGATCATATGAGTAAATTTTACTATATACTACGACAAGCAATTTTTTAAATTTATGTAAACTGACTCTTTTTTTTTCGATTTTAGTGTAATTATAAAATATAAAAGTATCACAATAAGCTTTTAATAGTAAGAAAAAAAGGATTAATAAAAGAAAATCAATATATAAATTGAAGTGTTTAGAGCAGGGTAAGTACTGTAATTATGAATATTTTAGGGGTTAATAGTTTGTAAGTTAGTTTTTTAAATTGAAAAATATTTAAGGAGTTTGAGTAATTTCTTTAGAAAAACACAAAGAAAAAAGAGGTTGCATTTTATAAAATGAAATCCTCTTTTTTAAAATGTGCTTAAATAGTTTTTGGGCTAATAAGTGTATTCAAAGGTTTCACCACTGCTTACTTGCTTTGTTAAAAAGTTATTGTTGTTATAAGTGTTTTCATAAGTAGTAGTTTCTACTGTAATTCCGTCTTTTTCTCTTGTTGTTTTGTTACCCTCACTATAATCAACACTTACAATTTTATTTCAATTGTAAGTATAAGTGGTAATATTATTCTCTTCTGGATGAGAGGTGGAAGTATATTTCTCAGTTTGAGGTAAAATTAAAACGGTATCGTCAACGACTGGTTTGTCATTATTGTCGTCAGAACTTGAACAAGATACTAGTAATAAACTGATTATAAGAGAATCCCTTTTCTAGGTATGAATTTGAGAAGCTATTCTATAAGGAGCTCTATTGTAGTTTTTTAAATTCATTATTAAAGCAAAAAAACTCCAGATTGCTCTGGAGTTTAGTTTATAATAAAAGAAAAAATTATTCTTCTTTCATAGTATGATATACGTTCATAACGTCATCATCCTCTTCAATTTTTTCGATAAGTTTTTCTACATCGGCAATTTGAGCTTCAGTAAGTTCTTTTGTTATTTGAGGAATACGCTCAAAACCAGAAGATAAAATTTCGATACCTCTGTTCTCAAGTTCTTTTTGTAGTGCTCCAAAGCTTCCAAAAGGCGCGTAGATTAAAATACCGTCTTCGTCTTCAAAAACCTCTTCAGCACCAAAATCAATTAATTCCAATTCTAATTCCTCAGGATCAAGATCACCTTTAGGAATTCGGAAATTACAAGTATGGTCAAACATAAATTCAACAGAACCTTGTGTACCCATAGTTCCGTTACATTTATTAAAATAACTACGAATATTGGCTACTGTACGGTTATTATTATCTGATGCAGTTTCTATTAAAATGGCAATTCCGTGAGGAGCATAACCTTCAAATAAAATTTCTTTATAGTTGGCAGTATCTTTATTACTGGCATTTTTTATTGCGCGCTCAACGTTGTCTTTCGGCATGTTGGCAGCTTTTGCATTTTGTATAACAGCTCTAAGTCTAGAATTGGCATCTGGATTAGGACCACCTTCTTTAACGGCCATTACAATATCTTTACCAATTCGGGTAAATGTTTTGGCCATTGCTGACCAACGCTTCATTTTTCTACCTTTTCTAAATTCAAACGCTCTTCCCATTGCTGATTTTTTATTTTGAGTTGCAAAAATACAGTTATTAGTTATTTTATAAAAACAAACACTATATTTTTTTTGGTGAAATGTAAACAGGTGACTGTAAACTGTAAATAGAGATTATATACTACATGGCAGATAGTTTACAGGCTCAGTATCTAGCACCAGTTTATAGTTCAGAAGTGAGTAAGTAATACCAGTAAAAAAGATAGTATGCATCAGGATCTAACCATAAAGTTTAAACTACAAACAGAGATTAACCATTACCTGGCTGCATTAAAATCATTGATAATATTTACAGCCTCGTTTAAGTAAGGATTAGTTTTAAGATTATCAATTTGATATTGATTCATGATTTTTTCAGTAGGATGAATCCCTAAAAGGAATCTATTTACTGTCGAGTTATATACATCTAGAGGATCATTCTTAGTATTAAAAGAGGTTATTTCCTCCCATAAGCTAGTTCGTGTCTTTTTCTGATCAAAGACAGTGTCTAAAGTCATAGGAATCTCTGTTCGAGGTGTGTTAACCAGTTGGTCTATTTTTTTGTTTATTGTAATTATATTATTAAAATAATCACTAGCAGCTACTCTGATGCTACTATCATCAGCAAGTCTATTTATTAAGCTTCTTTTTACGTAAGGTCTAAATTTTAGAATAGGAACAATAGAGTCATTTTTGATAGCTGTAGGAAAGTTTTTTTCTTTAGCAATAATGTTTTCATAGAATTCAGGCAGAACGACATCAGGAGTTATACCTATGTATTGGTGACTTTTGCCTGTTATTCGATAGAACTTATTAATTGTTATTTTCAAGAAATCTGTGTTTTTATTCTCATCTAGTGACTGTATCGTTTGCATAGTTGCTTTTCCCAATGTAGTACTTCCTAATAAAAGAGCACGATTGTAATCCTGCATAATCGATGCGAAAAACTCACTTGCCGATGCTGTATTGCCATTAACCAGAACAACAACAATGCCTTTATAAAGCATTCCTTTATAAGGATCATTAATAACAGATTGTTCATTTTTATTGTCTACAACAATAGATATAGGGCCACTGTCAATAAACATTCCGGCTAATTTTATAGCCTCTTCCATAGATCCACCACCATTATCAATTAAATCAATTACAAGACCTTTAATATTATCTTTTTGCAATTTCAGAATTTCTTTGACAGTATCATCAGCACAACCTTTTCCACTATTACCTTCTAAATCGGCATAAAAACTAGGAATTTTTATATAACCAATCTTACTTTCTTTGCCTATTATAAAACTAAAAACAGAGTTTTCTTCATCTTTCATGATTTGTTTTTCGATATAAACATCAAAACTTTTTCCAGAATTTCTTTTAAGAGTAAACGTGATGCTTTTGTTCGATTCAGATAAGATCATAGTCGAAATAGATTCAAGAGTAGCGCAGGAAACTTTCAAGGTTTCTTTTTGGCTAGATATAGAGATGATTTGGTCTCCTTTTTTTATTTGACCTGTTTGAAATGCGGGTCCATTTGGGTCCAATTCGGCAACAATAATTTCGTTTTTTTCATTCAGATTAACACTTAATCCCAATGATAAGTGTTCTTTAGATAAAGAAGCAACAAAACTAGATTTTGAATCATCACTAAAATAGGCAGTATGAGGGTCAAAGTAAGTACAGAAGTAATTGTAAAGTTTTTCTTGAGGTTTTTTCTCTGTTTGCAAGAGTGTGTTAATTCGACATATTTCATTATCAAGTATAGACTTCTTATAAGTGGCTTCAAGAGATTTAAAATTTGTTTTAAGCGAATCCAAATTAGAGCTTACCTCAGCTATTTGATCTAATATTTCATAGCGCATTTTCTTGCGCCATACTTTCTCGACTTCATTTTCCTTCATATATACAGGAAAAGATTTTTTATAAAACCGAATTGTATCCTTTGCAGAATAGTCAATAGGTTCAATTAAAATTTTCTCTAATGCAACTTTATTTCTTATAAGTCCATTTTTATACTTAGAAATGATATCATTCAAGAAAGAACAATCTTTACTAAGAATTAGATTGTCGATATTCAAACGGTATTTTTTAACAAGAACATCATATTCTGATTTCAGAAAGATGTTTCTAGAAGGATCAAGATTATCAATCAAGTTGTCAAAAACAAAAACCGATAGACTATCATCTACCGGTTTAGGTTGTATATGTTCGCTTTGAATAAGCGTATTTATTTTAGTTAAAATCTCACATGTAGAATCACTATTTTGACCAAACAGAGAAAAACTAAGAAGCAGAAATACCAATGAAAATTTTTTCATAAATCGAGTATCAACATTTAAACTAAAATTACACTAATTTTTTTGATAAAACGAGTATAATCTCACTAAAATGTTACTATCGAAATAGGATACAGCTACAGATTTGACCGATTTTAAAGATAAAACTAAGCTAATCATTTTAAGCTGTGCTATATAAGCAGTATTTCGGTATTGGGCTTTAAAATAAATTATTTTTTATAGAAAGGTAATTTTACCACTTTCGCAGGAACATCATTTTTTCTAATTCTAATAAAGATAGCACTATCTACAGCGCTGTTTGCAATAGTAACGTATCCTAGACCAATACCAATCCCCATAGAAGGAGACATCGTTCCAGAAGTAACAATTCCAATTACATTTCCAGATGCATCTACAATTTCATACCCTTGTCTTGGTACAGCACGTTCCTGCATCTCAAAACCAACAAGTTTTTTGGTAACACCAGCTTCTTTTTGTTTTTTTAGATTTTCAGAGTTAGTAAAATCTTTCGTAAATTTTGTAATCCAACCCAGTCCAGCCTCAAGTGGAGAAGTGGTATCATCAATATCATTTCCGTATAAACAGAAGCCCATTTCTAAACGTAAAGTATCACGAGCGGCCAATCCAATTGGTTTAATACCAAAAGAGGCACCAGCTTCAAAGACCTTATTCCAGATGTGTTCAACCTCATCATTTTTGCAATAAATTTCAAAACCACCAGAACCGGTATAACCAGTAGCTGAAATAATTACATTTTCAACTCCAGCAAAAGTACCAACTTCAAAATGGTAATATGGAATAGCAGCTAAATCTACAGCAGTTAAACTTTGCATTGCTTCAACAGCTTTAGGCCCTTGAATTGCTAACAAAGAGTAATCATCTGATAGGTTTTTCATTTCAGCACCTACATCATTGTGAGAAGAAATCCAATTCCAATCTTTATCAATATTCGAAGCATTTACAACAAGTAAATACTCTTCCTCTTTCATTTTATAAATAATCAAATCATCTACAATTCCGCCATCATTATTAGGTAAGCAAGAATATTGAGCTCTACCAATAGTTAGCGTCGATGCGTCATTAGAAGTAACTTTCTGAATTAAAGCCAAAGCATTTGGGCCAGTTAATAAAAATTCACCCATATGCGAAACGTCAAAAACGCCCACACCAGTACGAACAGTTTCGTGTTCAGCATTTACACCTTCGTATAAAATAGGCATATTATAACCAGCAAAAGGCAGCATTTTCGCTCCCAAACCCTCATGTATGTGCGTTAGCGCAGTATTTTTCATTGTGTGTGTTTATAAAAGTTAATCGCAAATTTATTCAAAAAATGTTGTAAACAAGTACTCAGAATTATAAAAATCGCAAAAATTAGGAGCTGTTTCCTGCTATTCGCTATATCTTTATGTTTTTAAAGGAAAAACATAAAGGATGCCACTGCAAACACAGTTCACTGAACACTTATTAAAATAAAAATATTAGTCAAGTAATCAGGGCTAAAGCATATCAGGGAATAGATGTGATTTTAGAATCATGTTTTTTTGTAATTTTAATAAAAATACCTTTTTCATGAAAATACCCATTCTGATAAGCCAAGCAGAGATTCAACAGATTTATAAACCAATAAATCCTAAAACACACAAAGGAATACAAGGGCACGCAACAATAATTGCAGGAAGTTATGGAAAGATAGGTGCAGCCGTTTTAGCATCCAAAGCCTGTATAAAATCAGGCTGTGGACTCGTAACTACATACATTCCAAAATGTGGCTACGAAATCCTCCAATCTACAATCCCCGAAGTAATGGTTGTAACCACAACACACGAAAAATACATATCCGAAATCATATTCGATATCCAACCTCAAGCCATAGGAATAGGCCCAGGAATAGGGCAGGAGCCCGATACACAAAGAGCGTTTTATGAGTTTTTAAAAACAAACAAAATACCCCTAGTTATCGATGCCGATGCACTAAATATCCTATCACAAAATAAATCATGGTTTAATTTACTACGACAGGATACAATACTCACACCACATCCCAAAGAACTAGAACGCTTAATAGGAAGTTGGAATTCCGAAATTGAAAAACATGTAAGAGCGATAGAATTTTCTAAGCAATACGGAATAATCATAGTTATGAAAGGCGCACCAACACAAATTGTAAATGGAGAAGACATCTACCAAAATACAACAGGAAATGCAGCATTGGCAACCGCAGGAAGTGGCGATGTGCTAACGGGAATAATCACTAGTTTATTAGCTCAAGGATATCTGCCTATTCAAGCCGCACAAATAGGAGTATATCTACATGGTTTAACCGCTACTATGGCTCTACCCGAAACAGGATACCAGTCATTTATAGCGTCCGATATTATTGCTAATCTCGGTAAAGCGTTTTTATCATTAGATTAGTTAGAGGAAAGAGTATAGAGGAAAGAGTAAAGAGTATAGAGAATAGAATATAGAAGGAAGAGTTTAGATTTAAGATTTTAAAAAGAAGATTTAATGATGTTTTTTTAGATTACTCAGATTGTCTTCCTGAGCGAAGTCGAAGGAGCACAATAAATTCCACAAACAAAATCCTAAAATCAATGCAGAGAAAAAAATCTACTGAATTTGCAAAATCTGCGTGAACCAAAATTAACGTACCGATGAAAAAAGATTTAATGATGTTTTTTTAGATTACTCAGATTGTCCTCCTGAGCGGAGTCGAAGGAGCACAACAAATTCCACAAACAAATTCCACAAACAAATTCCACAAACAAATTCCACAAACAAATTCCACAAACAAATTCCACAAACAAATTCCACAAACAAATTCCACAAACAAATTCCACAAACAAAATCCTAAAATCAATACAGAGAAAAAAATCTGCCGAATCTGCAAAATCTGCGTGAACCAAAATTAACATAACGATGAAATAAGATTTAAAGATATTTCTTTAGATTACTCAGATTGTCCTCCTGAGTGGAGTCGAAGGAGCACAACAAATTCCACAAACAAACCCCTAAAATCAATGCAGAGAAAAAAATCTGCCGAATCTGCAAAATCTGCGTGAACCAAAATTAACGTACTGATGAAATAAGATTTAATGATGTTTTTTTAGATTACTCAGATTGTCCTCCTGAGCGGAGTCGAAGGAGCACAATAAATTCCACAAACAAAATCCTAAAACCAATGCAGAGAAAAAAATCTGCTGAATCTGCAAAATCTGCGTGAACCAAATTAAGCGCAACGCTGAATCATATTGTAAAAGACGCATTGCGATGAGTCTTTACCGACATGGTTTAATAATGAATGCGTATAGATTTTTAAAAACCTAGCAAACAACTTCTTTAAGTCTTTCTTCTATATTCTTTCTTCTATATTCTATACTCTTTTCTCTATATAATCTAAGAATTCTAAAAATCTAACTAATCACAGAAGACTAACAAATCTAAATTAGTAAGTTTGTATTCTAGTAAAGCAGACTATGAAAAACAAACTCGATCTAAGAACGGTAAACGTAACGCGATATATAAGTCCGTTACGCGAAGGCGGTTCGTTACCCGCTTTGGCCGAAGCAGATGATGATTTTAAATATGTTCTAAAATTTAAAGGAGCTGGACATGGCGTAAAAGCACTAATTGCCGAATTGGTAGGTGGGGCAATTGCTAATGTATTAAAACTTCAGATTCCTGAATTGGTATTTGCCAATCTCGACGAAGCTTTTGGCAGAACCGAAGGCGATGAGGAAATTCAGGATTTGCTACAAGGAAGCCAAGGGCTTAATTTGGCTTTACATTTTTTATCAGGAGCAATTACTTTTGATCCAGTTGTAACAGTGGTTGATCCTAAATTAGCGTCACAGATCGTTTGGTTAGATGCTTTTATTACCAATGTAGATCGTACATTCAGAAATACAAATATGCTAATATGGCATAAAGAACTATGGTTAATAGATCACGGTGCTTGTTTGTACTTTCATCATTCATGGAACAATTGGGAACAACATGCCAAAAGTCCATTTGCATTAATAAAAGATCACGTATTGTTGCCACAGGCATCACTTTTAAAAGAAGTTGATTCAGAATATAAAGCAGTTTTAACTCCCGAATTATTACAGGAAATTGTAGCGCTTATTCCAGACGAATGGCTTCATTGGGAAGATACCGATGAAACACCCGAAGGATTGCGAAATGTATATTTACAATTCTTGCAAACACGATTAGACCATTCTGAAATTTTTGTAAAACAAGCCGAAAATGCAAGATAGTCACTTATATGAATATGCCGTAATTCGGGTTGTACCAAGAGTAGAGCGCGAAGAATTCCTAAATATAGGTGTTATATTATTTTGTAAAAGAGCCAAATTTATAAAAGTATTATACCATATAAACGATGCTAGAATCCAAGCTCTTTCAGCCGATTTTGATGTCGAACAATTGCATTGTAATTTAACCTCATTAGAAAAAATAGCCAATGGAGCCAAAGATGGCGGACCCATTGGACAAATGGAAATTCCTGAGCGATTTAGATGGCTAACAGCTATACGTAGTTCGGCAATTCAAACCTCAAGACCACATCCGGGTTTATGTCAGGATTTGGATAAAACGATTCAGAGATTGTTTGAGGAATTGGTTCTATAAATTTAAGGGACAAAGGTGCAGAGGTTCAGAGTTCCGATAGCTATCAGGACTGCGCACTTTGCGTTTAAAATCTTAAATTTTATTCTAAAAAAAGAAACCATATAAGTCATATAAATAAATCTAAGCACTAATAGCTTGAATGCATTTACATAACTTATGTGGTTAAATTAAATTAGAAAGATCCGCAAGTATTACCAGTAAATGTAGCGCCAGCTCCACCAGTAACATCAGCTTTAACTGCTGATGCAGCAAGAGTCACAATAGCATACGGAGGAGTAAAAGCGGTATTGCTTCCAACAGTATTTCCAGTTGTGCTAGTAAACACATTTCCAATAGCAGTTACAGCAGTATAACCAGTCATTAAATCAATAGGAGTCTTTACACCTTCGAATACATTATTTTCTACACGGATATTAGCTTCAAAACCAGCAGCAATACATTTGTTGCTAACAGTACTATTAAAATAGCTATTTATAATATGTACTTGACCAAAACGTACTCTTGGCATTCTTTCTTTACAGCCAGGAGCCCACCAGCAACGGGCAAAAGTAATTTTTAAATTTCCACGATCAGCCGTAGCACTATCGCTAGAACCAATTAGGTTAGAAAATCTGTGATCATCAGTTCCGCCAGAGCCACCTGCTTTAGGAGGTTTTAAGTAGGCAAATTTTGTATAAGAAACAGTAATGTAATTTGACTTGTTTTTGATATCAAGATTACCATCTACACCATCTCTAAACTCACAATGATCAACCCATACATTTCGACAGTCGTCTATAATAGCATTATCCCAACCATCAGTGTCATAAGCACCAGGACCTTCAAAAATTAAATTTCGGATGATAATATTGGTACATCTTTTAATATTGATGATACCAGAGTTTGCTTTAGTTTGATCCGTAGAAACCAATTTTGCACCGCTAGCACCATAAATTGTTTTGCCAGATTGATCCTGAAAAGATAATCTTGTCGTAATAGTAATAGTACCAGTAACTTTTACCACTTTTACAGCACTATTTTCGATAGCAGCTTTTAATTGAGCGTAGGTGGTAACAACCGTTTCGGCAGCATTGCCACCACCAGTAGTTCCTCCGTTCTGAGATGCCCATCCCGGAACCTCGGCACAATTGCCAACTTTGGCAGTAAGATTTTGACTTGTTGATAAAATAGTACTTGCGTTGCTATCACTATTTTGCGTAGCAGTAATTTCTTCGCTATTGCAACTTGCAAAGCCTAAAATCAGAGTTAGTAATAACGCTGATAAAGTTGATTTAATCTTCATAATAGATATTTTGGGGTTAATTAATACACCAAAAGTCTTTATAAAATATTTTAAAAAAATTGAACTAGTTCTATCTTTTTTATTAATTTAGTAATCGATTACATTTATTTTTTATTATCTATAAATATAGTGTGAATTAAATAGTTATAATGTTTTTGTTAAAAATGAAAAATAACCATATGTATAAACTATTAAGGGATAATATTGAGCGCAAAATTGCCCTTACAGATACGGAATGGAATATAATTATTGAAAAAACAGAATTCGTTAAATTAAAGAAAAATGAGTTTCTACAGATTCAAAATTCTAATAGTGTTTACGAAGGATTCATTTTGAAGGGAGCATTTAAAATATATATCTTAAACGAAAGTGGAAGTGAGACAGTTCTCTTTTTTGCTTTCGAAAATGATTGGATGTGTGATATTGAAAGTTTCTATCATCAGAAACCTACCAAATACAATATTAAAGCGATAGAAGATAGTGAGATATTGGTTATCAATAAATCAAATAAAACATTATTGTTTAAAGAAATACCAAAACTAATTCAATTTCATATTGCAATGATAGAAAGTGCCAATGTACTCATACAAGAAAGGCTTTTAGACGTTTTAAATAAAACATCGAAACAAAGGTATCTCGAATTTATAAAAATACATCCTGAGAAAACACAGAAAATAAATAACAAAAATCTATCCTCATACCTTGGAGTTTCTCATGAATTTTTATCGAAGATCAAAAGAAATGTTTAGATTTTTGAGTGGTTCAAAGGTTCAAAGGCGCAGAGTTCCGATAGCTATCGGAAAAAGGTTCAAAGGTTTTTTCTTTGCGTCTTAGCGAGATAATACTTTAGCGACCTTTGCGTATCCCGATAGCTATCGGAATAAAGGATTAACTGGATTAAATATCCAATATCCCAAAGAGGCATTCATTAGAAAAATGAAGCAGTATATCTTCCCTTTTTTCATTTTCTATGACTAACAAATCATAAGGATGTAGAACGTATGGCTTCTCATTAATTTTAATAACGGTTGCATGTAAAGAAAATAAAATAACTAGTGGAGCATTAGAATTCTGATTACTGCTCGTTATTTTTAGTTTGTGATGGGATGCTTTTTCAGAAACCATCCAATTAAAATCGATACCTTTTGTATAAGAAGTCACCTCATCATCCGAATTAAATTCCATGATTTCATACTTCTCATACAATTTTTTTTCTTTGTTAACCTCAACATGCAGGCTGTTATCCAGCATAACCAAGTATCGGTGATAACCTTTAAATCTTGTAAAAATTGAGGGTTCTTGCTCTATTGTAGCACTGCTTATTCTGAATATAAAATCTCTATCAGCATAATTTGCTGTTTTCGGATATATCATATATTCATAAGTCAATCCACCACTCCAAATAGAGACTGCACTATCTTTTTTAGGAAAAAGGCTTATATTCATTTTTATTGTTTTTGATAAGAAATCAAATGTGATTTTCTAAGGTTCAAAGAAGCAAAGCTTTTTTTAGCGAGATAACACCAATATCTTAGGGAACTTCGCGTATTTCTTTGCGGTTAATTTTTCTGGGTGTCTTACAAACTTGTGGTTAAATAATTAAATCTTTTTCTCTAAATGAATAAATTCCAAAGGTTTATCAGAAACGTTAATATGAATATCGCTTGCAGGAAAAGGTTCTCTTCCGCCAGTATCTACATAACCGTGACGATTGTACCATGCAATAAGTTCCGAACGAACTGAAACAACTGTCATACTAAGAGTTGACAATCCTAAAGTTTTAGCATGAACTTCTGCTTCTGCTAACATCTTTTTTCCGATACCGCTATTTTGTAATTCAGGAGAAACAGTTAGCATTCCTACATACAATTGATGTTCTTTTTCTATTAACAAAACAGAACCAATAATTTTGTCATTCTCTGTATATTTCAGAAATGTATTTTTAGGATCTAAAAAGATTGCTGTTAATTCTTCTTCGGTTGTTCTTTTTCCTTCTAATAAATGAGCTTCGGTAGTCCAGCCTTTTTTTGAAGATTCACCGCGGTAAGCTGAATTTATTAATGCATTTAATGCTGGGATATCCTGTAATGTTGCTTTTGTAATCATGCGTAAAATTTTTCTTCTTCTTTTTTATTATATGTAAAATTAGATATTTTAAAGTTCATTATTTCTTCAATAACCTACTTTTCAACACAATCTCTCTAATTTTGGCTTCAAAATAATAAGTAATATCAAAATTGTCAAATGTTTGGTTTTCCAGAACAATGATGCTAGTTTTAGTTTCAGGATAATATAAGTTAACCGATGTAAATCCTTGATCGGGTACAATTCCGGTATGGCCAAATTCTTTAATTTTAGTTTTATCGTTTACACGAATACCATATCCATACCCGATTGCTGTATCACCAAAAACAGGGTGTTGGTTAGTAATAGTATAAGTGGTCATTCGGCCATAAGTAGCTTTATTCAAAAGTTTACCATTATGTAGTAAATCATTCCAAAGTGCCAAATCTGTAACAGTACTTACAAGTCCTGCTGCAGGAATTCGTTCTTTGGGAATAACAATACCATGAATTTCTTTGGTTGTATTGTCTTTGAAATATTGTCGGCCGTTTATAATCTCTTTTTGGTTAGACGCGTTGGGGAAGAAACTATCTTTCATTTTGTTTTTCTTGAACAATTCGTTTACAACAGTTTCATAGGTTTTATTGGTTACTCTTTCTATAATTTGACCTAGCAAGATATAGTTCAAATCGGTGTATTTAAATTGAGTTCCGACAGGAAAAGCTGTTGGTTTCTCAAAATCGACAATACCTGAAGTATGATTTAGTAAATTCTCTACAGTTACGGTGCTTGCCCAAGGCTGTTTTAAGTTTGGAAGATATTTTTTTATAGGAGTATTTAAAACGATTTTACCCTTTTCGACTTCCTGAAGAATCAAAACAGCAGTTATTTGCTTGCTATTGGATAGAATAACAAAATGATCACTTAATTTAAGAGGAGTTTTTTTTGCATAATCAGAATAACCGTAAGCTTTTGAATACTTAGTTTTTCCATTCTGAGTTAGTAGTACATTACCATTAAACGGACGAACAGAAGTAGTTTGAATCAGACTATCAATCCGAGTGCTGTAATTGTCTTTGGCTTGTGCCAAAATTGTTTGATTTGATACAAAAAATACAAGTAGGGCAATAGGGAGAAAACGTAGCTTGTTCTTCATTTTTTAAGAAAATTACTTTTGTGTTTTATGATAAGGGATAAAATGTAAAAGTAATAGAATCTTTGTTAATCTGTTTTCGGTAAATAATAAATATTTAGCCGAATCTTTTGTATTTTTGGCTAAAGCCGAATTTGTCAATTTATCTTGATTATGAAAAGAGTATCTTACAGAAATAGGCTTGTTTTTTACGGAAATCTATTTTCGTTTAAGAATTTTAAATATCTTTGAATTATGAATACAGCAATAAAACCAAAACATATCGGCAGAAATATAAGCCGTATCAGAGAGCTTAAAGATATGAAACAGGAAGCTCTGGCACAGGCTTTAGGAACAAATCAGCAGGCAATTTCGGCTATTGAAAACAGCGAAACTGTAGACGAACAAAAACTAATTGAGATTGCAAAAGCTCTTGGAGTTTCTGTTGAAGCAATTAAAAACTTTTCGGAAGAAGCGGTTTTAAATATTATTGGTAATACTTATCATGATAATGGTATTGTAAATGCTGGACTTAATTATAATTGCACTTTTAATCCTCTTGATAAAGTAGTTGAACTTTACGAACGCTTGGTGCAAGCTGAAAAAGATAAAGTTGAATATTTAGAGAAATTACTAAACGGGAAATAAACGTTTAAACATATATTAAATAAATAAAAAGAGGTCTTAAAT